>JALWSI010000001.1 GCA_027080315.1 bacterium
CTATTACGCAGCCCATACAGATGATAAAAGGGGATTTGCCGATGCCATAGTGAGCGGTTGTGGCTCTAACTTCGACTACGACATTGACGGGGATGGTTTGATAAACGCCAGCTCTGCTGCAACAGCAGCGGTGAGCATAGAGACTGTAGATGGGTTGGTTTACAATCCAAATCCTGCCAATGGAACGGCTGCTCAGCTCACCATAAAGTTTGACGACATAGTGGGCTCCATTTTCACCAACTACGGTGGTGAGTCTCGCACAATGAATGTGGAGCAGAACGGGTATCCCAACGGAGATCTGGTATCTCTCGCAATTAACGAACAGGGAGTCATAAGCGGAGAGTTTTCAAACGGTAAGAGCCTGCCTCTTTATCAGATCTACATTGCCAACTTCAGCAACCCCCAGGGTCTGCAAAAACTGGGCAACAATATCTTCATGGAGACCCACAACTCAGGCAACAGGGTGGTTGATGCTCCTGGTAATCAAGGTCTGGGTACCCTTCGCTCCTACACCGTTGAGATGTCTAATGTGGACATTGCCGAAGAGTTCACCAAGATGATCGTTACCCAGCGTGGCTTTGAGGCCAATTCCAGGGTTGTGACTACCTCAGATGCCATGCTTCAAGAGGTGCTCGCAATGAAGAGATAAGGACCATGCTCGCACCTTTAGGATAGATCTATGCTTTGGTTTTGAGGGAGGGGAACCCCTCCCTCTTTTCATTTGGAATCCCTTATCCCTTGTTGCTTAGAGTAGGCTTTGATAAAGGGTGTTGGTGGCTTGATAGAGTGAGGAGGATATAGGCCTGACACTTAACGAACTTCGGACCTTTCTTAGGAAAGAGGGTGGTATTGGCACCATGCCAACCCTTGCTATGAGGGTGATGCGCATGGTGGACGATCCAAGTGTGTCAGGTAGAGATTTAGAGAGGGTTATCTCTCTGGATCCTGTAATCATGGGGGAGATCCTTAAACTGGCAAACTCGGCTTTGTACAGCCCAAAGTTTCCTATAACCTCTCTGCGCCACGCAGTCTCTTATCTTGGCCTTGAGGTGGTGAAGAACCTGGTTATGATGATCTCCCTTAAAAGCATGGTTCTTGGAGATGAGGATCCTGCCGTAGAGGAGTTTTTGAAGGGTCTGTGGGTTCACTCTGCGGCTTCTGCAATAGTGTCAAGATTCATAGCGGACTCATCCTCATCTCCTCTTGATAAGGAGGACGCCTTTGTGTGCGGGCTCTTTCACGATGTGGGCAAGCTTTTGATGACAAAGTTCAGTCCCCAGGAGTATATGCCGATAGTAGAGCGTGTGAAGAAGGGAGAAGGGGGCTTTGTAGAGGTGGAACAAGAAGAGTTTGGTATAGATCACTGCATGGCTGGGGCGGTTGTGATGGAGGCTTGGGAGATGCCTTCCCACATAGTCCATATGGTTAAACAGCATCATATTAAGAGCGAGCATCCCATGACAGCCTGTCTTGCCCTTGCGAATCTATTCTGTGCCACCTGGGGATACAGTGTAACCCCTTTGGAGATTGAGATAATGGTCTTTCCATGGGCGACTCAGGTTCTCTCTCTTGACGGGGATCAATGGGAGGAGCTGTCCCAGAACGCCAAGATGCAGATAGAAGAGGCTAAGGAGATCCTGGATATCTGAATAAGTGAGGTAGAATATGGATATTGCAACGGTTATTGGAATTGTGATGTCGTTCGGCCTTATGATTGCCGCTATTCTTATGGGTGGCAGCTTGATGACCTTTGTGGATTATCCATCTATGATGATCGTGATTGGAGGAACTATTGGGGCCACTTTAACCAGTTATCCGCTGGGAGACGTGATAAAGGTTGCAAATGTTATCAAAAACACTGTGCTCTTTAAACCCCAGAATCCCTCTGAGATAATTGTCCAGTTGGTCCAGTACTCCCAGGTGGCAAGAAGAGAGGGAATCCTTGCCTTAGAGTCTGCCATTGAGGAGACCGATGATGTCTTTTTCAAAAAGGCCATTCAGCTCGTGGTGGATGGTGCAGAACCTGACATCATAAGGGATGTTCTTGAGACAGAGGTGGCCTTTATAGATGAACGACACAAGCAGGGGGCGGCCTTGGTTGAGTTCATGTCGGTTCTTGCCCCAGCCTTCGGAATGATTGGAACCCTGATCGGTCTGGTCCAGATGCTCAAGACCATGAACGATCCAAGCACCATTGGACCTGCTATGGCGGTTGCTCTTATCACCACCTTTTACGGTGCGGTCTTGGCTAACGTCATATTTTTGCCTTTGGCCAACAAGCTTAGGGTTCGTTCTTCTGAAGAGATGCTCATCAAGGATCTCATTATTGCGGGTATTCTTTCTATTCAGGCGGGGGATAATCCCAGGGTTGTTGAGCAGAAGCTTCATGCTTATGTGGCCCCCAAGTTTAGAGAGAGTCAGTTTACTTAAAGAGGTATGATAGATGGGTAAAAAGAGGGACAAGTGCGATGAGGGAGGAGGAGGGTGCGCGCCTTGGATGACCACCTTCTCAGACCTCATGAGTCTCCTCCTTACCTTCTTTGTTCTTCTTCTCTCTATGGCCTCATTGGATCAAAAGAAGATCAAAGAGGCCCTGGGATCTCTTAAAGGGGCCCTTGGCGTTTTAGAGGGAGGCTTCAAGACAGAGGTCAGCAAAAACCTTGTTCTTCCGTCTGTGGGTATTGTTCCCATACGAAAACTAACAATGGAGAGAGTTACACAGGCCCTTACCAAGTACTCTCGCCCGGGAAGAGGGTTGTCTTTCAAGCAGTCGGCAGGTTTCTTGAAACAGGAGGGTGCCCAGGGGCCTGTATCTGTTAGAGAGACGAAAGAGGGGATAGTGATCTCACTAACTGGAGGGTTTCTATTTGATGCAGGGAGCGCAAAGTTGAAACCATCTGCAAAGGAAGCTCTGGACAAAATTATTGGGGTGCTAAAAGGAGTGCCCTTTCCCATTAGAGTAGAGGGTCATACGGATGATACAAAAATAAGGAATCCCAAGTATCCCACAAACTGGGATCTCTCTGTGGCGAGGGCTAAAGCGGTACTAAAGTACATGTTGAGCAAAGGGATGAATCCTAAAAGGTTTGCCATAGCAGGGTACGGTCCAAATAAACCTTTATATCCCAACGATACCCCCTATCATCGTGCCTTGAATCGCAGGGTTGACCTTGTGGTGGTTATGAAAAATAAAGAGGCAGAGGGAGAGACGGGACCACAAATAGAGATAGAGTGAGAAGGAGGACACGGAGATGGCTGAAGAGAAAACTGAAGAGGCAACTCCAAAAAAGAAGTCAAAGCTTTTGCTTATATTGATAATTTTAATAGTGCTTCTGGCAGCAGGAGGAGGTGCTGCATACTTCTTCCTGTTCAAGAAAAAACCAGCTCCTCCGCCTAAACAGGCGGGACAGGCACCTGCTCCGGCAGCGGCCCCAGCGGGTCCCAATGCTCCGCCAATGAAGACTATTATTGACCATCTTAGCACCTTCATAGTGAATTTGGCTGATCAATCGGGAAGCCGTTATCTCAAGGTTACCATGGATCTATCTCTGAGCAATGAGGCGGTTAAGAAGGAGATTGAGGATAAGATGCCCATGGTGCGTGATACCATCATCACCATACTATCCAACAAGTACTACAACGACATAGCCACACCAGCAGGAAAACTCACCCTGAAAAGAGAGTTGATAAGCAGGTTGAACGTTATGCTCACAACGGGGAGAATACTGGATATCTACTTCACGGAGTTTGTGGTTCAGTAGATGGGAGATGAAGAAAGAATAGAGAGAGAAGAAGAGGCTCCTCCTGAAGATACACCTTGGCAGCCTGCAAATGTGGTGGATGAATCTGAGGGTAATGATCCCCAGATTAGCAAAGAAGAGGAGGAGGATGAGGAGGTCTTCTCTCTTCATGCATTACGAAATGTGAAACTTAGGTTTCACGTTGAGCTTGGACGGACCACAATATCGGTTAGAGAGCTTTTAGGACTGCAACCTGGTTCAGTGATTGAGCTAAACAGATCAACGGGAGAGGCTTTGGATCTCTACCTTAACGAGAACCTCTTTGGGAAATGTGAAGTTCTTTTGATAGAGGAGAGTTTCAGTGTACGTATCACCTCAATTGTGGATCCTGATGAATAAAAAGGGCTTAAAAGCTCTGACGGTTTCGGGGATGCTACTGATTACAAATGCAGCTTTTGCTGCTCCAGCCCCTCCCGCTCCTCCCCAGCTGCCTGCTACTCCTTCTCTCTTCTCCTTAGCTGTGAAAGGGGTGATCTCCTTAGCCGTTATTCTGGGTCTCATCTTTCTCCTCTTCTATCTCTTCAGACGGTTCTCTCACGTGCTGCCTTACACCCCAAAGGCCAAGATCCCACTTGAGATTGTGGGTTATCTTAACCTTTCTCAGCGTACCTCAATAGCTGCGGTGCAGCTGCATGACAGGCTGTACCTTTTGGGAATAACCCCTGATGGCATTGAGGCCCTTGATGTTATTGACGATCCGAGTTTCATGGAAGAACTTGGACTTGTGAAGGGGGGCTTCTCAAAAGAGCTTAAAACCCTTTTGGAGGAGAGAGGGGAGTCTTGATCCTCTCGTGGTTTAGAAAAAGACCCACCAAAGGCGCGGCTTTGTTCGGGCTGCTCGTCTCTGCGGTGATCTTGCTTGGATGGGCTCCTCTACTCTCTGCTGCAGACACCATTCCTATACCAAGCATAAACATCGGGGTGGGTACTGCAACCAATCCCAATCAGGTGGCCACCACTTTGGAGATTGTGCTTCTTCTCACCATACTCACCTTGGCTCCTGCTATTCTGGTGATGATCACCTCTTTCACCAGGGTGATCGTGGTGCTCTCTTTCATTCGTCACGCCCTTGGTACCCAGCAGATGCCCCCTAACCAGGTGCTGGTGGGGCTGGCCTTATTTCTCACCTTCTTCATCATGGCTCCTACCTGGAGCAGGGTTTACAGCCAGGCGGTGGCTCCTTACATGGCGGAGAAGATCACAGTGAAAGAGGCTTACGATAAGGCCATGGTGCCCTTAAGGGATTTCATGTTCAGGCAGGTTAAGGAGAGGGATCTTGGTCTCTTTGTGAGGTTGGCTAAAATAAAGGAGCCGAGAAACAGAAAGGATATACCCACCTACGTTCTGGTTCCCGCCTTCGTCACCAGTGAGCTTGCAACGGCTTTTGAGATAGGGTTTCTCATATTCATTCCCTTCCTCATAATAGACCTGGTGATTGCCAGTATCCTCATGTCTATGGGTATGCTCATGCTGCCGCCGGTTATGATCTCTTTGCCTTTTAAGCTTCTGCTCTTTGTGCTGGTGGATGGTTGGAGCCTAATGATTTCCTCTTTGGTGAGAAGTTTTGGTTAAGCCTCTTTTTACGTTTGGTCTTCTCCTTTCTCTTTTACTGGGCTGGGCTTTCGTCTCTTGGGCCAATCCTACCATTCTGATCTTTCCTCAAAAGGTTCATTCAGGAGACGCCTTTATTGTTATTGTGAAGGGGCTCGGAGGATTCCCGGATGCAAGACTTGAAGAGGTCTTTGTGGGAAAGAAGGAAGGCAAAAAGGAGATCTCTCTCAAAGGTAGGGGGACAAAAAAGAGTCTCCTTATTGGGGTTCCCTTGGACGCTCGGGAGTTGATCTTGAGGGTTAAGGGTGGAAATGGTGCTCAGATCGCAGGGGTGCGCATAAGGCTTTTGCCTCGTAGGGTTCCTGTCTCAAGGCTTAGGCTTCCCTCGCGTTATCTCAAGCCTCCTGAAAGGCTTCTAAAGAGAATAGATAGGGAGAGAAGAATGTTGAGGTCCATCCTTTTTCGTAGCAGCGCTTTCTGGTATCCTAAAGGTTCCCCGGTTATGCCTCTAAAGAGATACCGTAAAACCACCCCTTTTGGGGCAAAGAGGGTAATAAACGGTGTGTCTGTATCGCCCCACAGCGGGGTGGACATGGCTGCTCCTAGTGGAACTCCTGTTAGAGCCGTCTTCAAAGGGAGAGTGGCCTTTGCAGGGAACCTCTATTACACTGGGAATACGGTGGTCCTTGATCACGGGAGGGGATTCTACACTTTGTACGCTCATCTAAGCTCTTTCTCTGTGAGGAAAGGAGAGGTTGTTGGTAAAGGAAGTTGCTTGGGCAAGGTGGGCAGCACAGGAAGGGCCACAGGACCCCATCTTCACTTTGGGATCTATGTGGGAGGGGTAAAAGTGGATCCCCTTTCTATCTTCAAAATTCCACATTCTCTTTGGGATGTTGCCAGATGGTGATTGACCCATATGAAGACCAGTGGTATCACTTCGCCCCATGAGTGAGCGCAGAGGCATATTGAAGGCCATTGGTAACACTCCTTTGGTGCGTCTTGACTCCTATTCCACCGAGACCGTTGAGATCTGGGCCAAGCTGGAGGGATCAAACCCCGGGGGCAGCGTGAAAGATAGAACAGCTCTCTACCTCATTGAGGATGCAGAGCAGCGGGGGGAGCTGCCAGGGAAAGAGGTTTTGGAGCCTACCAGCGGTAATACGGGGATAGGTCTTTCCATGGTGTGTGCCGTTAAAGGATACCCCATAACCGTGGTGATGCCTGAGTCTATGAGCATAGAGAGGCGGCAGATTCTTCTGGCCTTTGGCGCCAAATTGGAGCTAACTCCAGGAGAGCTTGGAACGGATGGGGCCATAGACCGGGCCCACGAGATGGTTAAGGCCAATCCTGAGCGTTACTTTATGCCCAATCAGTTTGACAATCCTGCCAATGTGAAGGCCCATTACGAGACCACCGGGGTTGAGATATGGAGACAGACAGGGGGAGATTTGTCTGCATATGTGGCAGGGATAGGCACCTCTGGCACCTTGATGGGAGCTGGCAGGTACTTGAAGGAGCAGGACCCATCCATTCAGGTTATAGGAGTGGAGCCTGGCCCAAACCACGGAATCCAGGGTCTGAAGAGCTTGGAGGAGGCCAGGGTTCCTGCCATATTTGATCCTTCCCTGCCTGACAGGATGATAAGGGTTGCTGACGAAGATGCATTTCGTCTTGCCAAAGAGCTTCCAAGAAAAGAAGGCATATTTGTGGGAATAAGCTCGGGTGCCGCTCTATCCGCTGCTCTTAAAATTGCGGGAGAACTGAAAAAAGGAAGAATAGTTGTTGTTTTCCCCGACGGGGGAGAACGGTATCTCTCTACCGGGCTTTTCCCTGCTTAGGGCCGTTCTCTTGCTGGGGCCACAGGTTGTAGTAGAACCTGCCAGGAAGGGCTGCGAATAGGCGATATAGCACCTCCCTTCTGGGGTGAAATATTTCCCCTTTCTTGAAGGAAGTATAGGAAAGTAGTGTTTCTCCCAGTTCTGCCAGGTTAGGATTGTGGGATGCCCCTTCTCCAAGAAGGGTGAAACACGCTTCTTCTGCCCCGATGTTTTTCAGGGTTTTGGTGCATTTGTGTAGCACCATTGCTAAGGTTTCAGTAGAAAACTCCATGGGATCCCCAAGTCCTATCCATAGAACCCAAGGGGTTTTCCATCCTTTGGGAGGGGTCATCAACATCTCTTCTCCAAGGCTTAGTTTTGTTTCACGAAGACGATTTAGGGCGGAGCTTCCCATGCGAGTAGCGATATGTATAGAGCTCTCGTCCATCTCTCTTCTGTTGTAAACCCCTGCTACTATTGCATCAACTGCTATTTTTTCAACCGGGTAATCTGTGAGTCGCCACATGGCCTTCCTTATTACACTTGATGGGCTCTGAGAGGAAGGGTAGTATGCTTTCACATGCAAGGGGGTATCTTTAGAGAGGATCTGGAAGAGGCCGAACTCAAGCTTCTGCATTCCAAGGCTGCAAAAAGCGCTTTAAGCGCAGGCAGGGAGAGAGAAGAAGAGCCCTGCCCTGTGAGAACGGCCTTTCAGAGAGACAGGGATCGCATAATCTACTCCAAATCCTTTAGAAGGTTGAAGCACAAGACGCAGGTATTTCTGTCTCCCACAGGGGATCATTACCGTACAAGACTCACCCACACCCTTGAGGTGGCCCAGTTGTCGCGAACCATAGCCCGGACCCTTAAGCTGAACGAGGATCTGGCAGAGGCCATTGCCTTGGGACACGACCTTGGACACACCCCTTTTGGTCACGCGGGAGAAGAGGTGTTGAACAGAATCGTTCCTGGCGGGTTCTACCATCCCAAGCAGAGCCTAAGGGTGGTTGAGAAGCTTGAGAACGATGGCAAGGGTCTCAATCTGACCTATGAGGTTAGGCAAGGGATCCTCCACCATTCCAAGGGAATGGGTTCAATCATGCCTTCTGAACGTCAGGCTCAAGCCATCACCTTAGAGGCGCAGATCGTGCGTCTGACAGATGCCATTGCCTATGTTAATCACGATCTTGACGATGCCATCAGAGCCGGTCTTGTTAGAGAGGACGACATCCCTTCAAACCTCAGAGAACTTTTGGGAGAGACCCATTCTGCTCGGATCAACACCATGGTAACAGATGTGATTAAGAGCTCATTAGAGTCTGATCTGGACAGAATCAGATTCTCTTCTCCCATATTAGAAGCGGTGACGGAACTTAGAGGTTTTCTTTACGATAGGGTCTATTCTGCCTCTGTGGTTTATAGAGAGTTTGTCAAAGCCACTAAGGTGGTGGAGGAGCTCTATAACTATCTTTTAGATCATCCGGAAGAGGTTAACTTTACAAAAGGCAATGAAAATGACCCCCTCTCTCGCAGGGTTTCTGACTTTATTGCCGGCATGACAGACAGATACGCCCTGCACCTCTATTCAAAGCTTTTCCTGCCAAGTCCTTGGGAGGTTTAACCCTCTCGTCTTTTCTCAGTTGTAATTTGGAACACTATTTGCTCTCCACGGTTAATAGCGGAACTATTTTTGCACATAAACGATAGCAATAGATGTAAAGGAGGTACAGAAAGAAAAAGGGCTATTATGAAATTAAGCTGCGGAGGCTTATGAGGGAAAAATTTTCTCTTTATTTATTATTGACAGGAAAAAACCTATTGACTAAGGGTAGATATACCGATATTTAAACGAAGGATAATTAAGAGGAGGATGGGATGATGAGGAGGATCAATTATGGGTTGGCGATGGGGTTGTTAGTGGCTTTTTTGTCCATAACAACCGCAGCTGATGCTCAAGTTTTAGCCTTGGGAAAGGTTAAGATGATTGGTAAAGTGAGTTCTAAAGGCCCAGGAGAACTGCTATTTGTCGGCGAAAAAGATAGTGAGGCTCCTTTACTTCCTGGTTCTACAATAACAACTTGGGATGGTGGTAAAGCGGTGATCGATATCCCTGGAAGAGGATCGGTTTTGCTTGGAGAAAATAGTGTGCTTAAAGTGTCTGAGGTGGGAGGCAAGCCGATACTTAAACTTGAAAAGGGCACTCTTCATTGTGAGGTGTTAAGAGGCGGAAGAATTGACATATTGACCAGCAAAGCAGCGATTGTTGCAGGAACTCCCACAGCAAGAACCGCCGGAAGAGTGATGGTGGATAGGCTTAATAATCTAACATATTGCTGTGATGAAGGCATGTTGAATGTTGTTCCTACAGGAGGAGTTGCAAGAAGGGTTCCTGCAGGAAGTTGTGAGCAGGTGACTGTAGCAGCTGGTGCCGTTGAAGAGCCTTCTCCAAAAGAGGCCGGTATGGTGCCGGGAGCTGAGGCAGGAGAAGCTGGTGTTTCTTCTGCTTGGAGCTCTTCTGCTTGGATTGGTGCGGGGATACTGGTGGCAGGTGGTGTGGCTGCGGCTATAGCCGCAGCCACACCA
>JALWSI010000002.1 GCA_027080315.1 bacterium
CTAAACACTCACTACCACTCTCTTTTGTGGGGCTCAAGCAGGTGGAAAACTTCTTCTTAATGGCTTATATCTTGCACTATGGAGATAATCACCACCCATGAGATGGCCGATTTTGATGCCTTGGCGTCTTTGATCGCAGCAAAGAAGCTGTATCCCAAGGCCCATCTGGTACTGCCTGGATCCCAGGAGAAGCAGGTGAGGGACTACCTGAAAGAGTCTCCCTTCGCCTTGGAACTTATCCCTGCCAACAAGGTTAAGCCTGAGGAGGTCTCTCTCATGGTGGTGGTGGACACCAAGCTTAAAGAGAGGATAGGCCCCTTGGGCAAGGTGGTGGAGCTGGGCAAGGCCAAACTCCATGTTTACGACCATCATCCCTCTCATCCCAAGGACCTGCAGGGTGATCTTGAGGTGGTGAGAGAGACTGGGGCCGCCACAACCATCCTTGTGAAGATCTTGAGAGATAGGGGGATAAAGATATCCCCTGAAGAAGCCACCCTCTTCACCTTGGGGATCTATGAGGACACGGGGTGCTTCACCTTCAACTCTACCACCCCAGAGGACCTTGAGGCTGCCGCTTACCTTCTTGCTTGTGGCGCAGAGCTCAACACCGTTTCAGACTACGTTAAGCGAGAACTGACCCCTGAGCAAGTGGATATGCTCAACGAGATGATAAAGAACGCCGAAGAGCACAACTTCAACGGGGTGGATGTGGTTATCACCTCTATCTCAAGGGAGAGATACGTAGGAGATCTGGCGGTTCTGGCCCACAAGTTTAAGGACATGAAGAACCTCAATGTGCTCTTTGTGCTGGCCCGCATGGACGATCGGATTACCCTAATTGCCCGAAGCCGTATTCCCTTGGTGAACGTTGGAGAGATAGCCGAAGAGTTTGGCGGTGGCGGTCATCCCTCAGCGGCGTCAGCCATGATAAAGGATATTACCCTTGTTCAGGCCAAAGAGCTGTTGATTGAGACTTTGAATGCCCATCTTAGCAAGGTGCACACCGCCTCAAGTGTGATGGTTGTACCGGTTCTCTGGATAGCCCCCCATGCCCCCATAAAAGAGGTGGAGCAGATGATGGTTCGCTACAACATCAACGCTATGCCTGTGTTGGAGAACGAAGACGGCAAGCTTCTTGGAGTTATCACCAGACAGACGGTTGAGAAGGCCCTCTACCACGGTTTGGGGGAGGCTCCCGTTGAAGACTACATGTCAACGGACATTGAGAGCGTTGATCCTCAGACCCCTCTAACGGAGGTGGAGAGGGTGATGATGGAAAAGAATCAGCGCATAGTACCTGTGGTTGAAGATGACAAGGTGGTGGGCATTGTGAGTAGGGGAGACGTGTTGAGGGTCCTCTACCGGGAGCTTAGCTACTCTCCTCAGCCCTTAAAAGAGAGCGCTTCAAACTTTCCCTTTGTTAAGAACGTGCGCTCCATCTTGAGAGACAGACTTCCCGACTACTGCAACAACATCCTTAAAGAGGCGGGGGATGTTGCCAACGAGATGGGGGTTAACGTCTATGTGGTTGGGGGATTTGTGAGAGACCTTCTGCTGAGGGTGGACAACTTAGACATAGACCTGGTCGTGGAAGGAGGAGACGGCATAGCCTTTGCTCACCATCTTGCCTCTCGTTTCGGGGGCAGGGTGAACGCCCATAAAAAGTTTCACACCGCTGTGGTGGTGTTGCCCGATGGCTTCAAGATAGATGTGGCCACTGCAAGAATGGAGTACTACGAGGAGCCTGCAGCCCTTCCCGTGGTGAAGATGGGATCCATCAAGCGCGACCTTTACAGGCGCGACTTCTCAATAAACGCCATGGCCATAAAGCTCAACGGAGAGAACGCCTTTCACCTAATAGACTTTTTCGGTGGCCAGAAGGACCTTAAAGAGAAGAGGATAAGGGTGTTGCACAACCTCAGCTTTGTGGAGGATCCCACAAGGGCCTTCAGGGCCATACGCTTTGAGCAACGCTACGGTTTTAGAATAGGGAAACAGACCGAAAGGCTCATCAAGATAGCCATCAAAGAGAACTGCTTTGAGGCCCTTTCAAAGCACAGGCTCTTCACCGAGCTAAAGTTAATGCTCTCAGAGAGGGAGCCTTGGTCAATGGTTAAACGTATGGATCAGCTTGGGCTTCTGAAGTTTGTGCATCCCAAGCTCAGGATCACGCCCTCTCTGGAAGAGCTCTTTGAGGAGCTTGACGATGTGGTGGCCTGGTACTCTCTCCTCTTCTTAGAGGAGACTATTGAGCCTTGGATTCTCTACCTTGCCGCCCTCTTCTCTAATCTGAAGGCGGTAGAGGTTAAGGAGGCCCTTAAGGATCTTGGACTGCCCCGCCATCATCTTAGGCAGATCTTCAGGATTCACGTTACGGCTCCGAGGCTGGTGAAGGTTCTTGAAGAGCACGACGTGGAGGACAGGGTGTGGCTTCTTGAGGAGTTAAAGGATAAGCCTACCGATCTTCTTCTCTACGTTATGGCCCTATCAAAAGAGGATAAGGTGAGAAAGGGTATCTCGGTGTTCCTCACCATGCTGCGCAAGGTGAAGCCCCTTTTGACGGGTAAGGACCTTATTGAAATGGGGCTCACCCCTGGTCCCCTGTTTAAAGAGGTGTTTGATGGGCTGGTGAAGGCCAGAATCTTGGGGAAGGTTAGGGATAGACAAGAAGAGAAGAGGTGGGTTGAGGAGTTTTTGAGGAGCCGCAAGGCCAACCAGTCTGAACTTTGATCCTTGCTGGCAAGGGGTTGCAAAAGATACGGCAGGGGGTATCTATTACCCACAATAGAGATGGACCTAAGGAGAACGCTAATGGATAGAAGAATACCAAGATTTCTGCTCCTGCTGCTTCTGATCTTGGGAGTGGAGTTTGTGGTACCAGGAGGAGGGCATGCAAAGGTGAATCTGAACGTTAAAGAGAAGACGCTTTCCAACGGGCTGAAGGTGTTGGTGCTTGAGGATCACTCTACCCCTACCGCCACCTTCCAGGTCTGGTACAAGGTGGGCTCGAGAAACGAGGTTTACGGTAAGACGGGAATCTCACACATGCTTGAGCATATGATGTTCAAAGGCACCCACAAGTACGGTCCTGGAGAGTTCTCTAACATTGTGGCCAGAAACGGTGGCTCAGAGAACGCTTTCACCAGCCGTGATTACACCGCCTACTTTGAGAACTGGGCCAGTGACAGAATAGAGGTATCTATGGAGCTTGAGTCTGATCGTATGTGCAACCTGCTTCTTGATGAGAAGGAGTTTGCTAAGGAGAAGCAGGTGGTTATGGAGGAGCGAAGGCTGCGCACCGAGGACGATCCCACCTCCCTCCTCGTGGAAGAGCTATTCGCCACTGCCTACAAAGTGCATCCATACCATTGGCCGGTTATTGGCTGGATGGGAGATATTGACTCCTTCACCGTTGAGGATCTCAGGACCTACTACAAGAACCACTACGCCCCTAACAACGCTGTGGTGGTGGTGGTGGGAGACGTTGATTCCCAGGATGTATTTGCCAAGATGGAGAAGTGGTTTGGTTCCATTCCCTCAAGACCCGTTAAGAGCCACCACATTACCCAAGAGCCCCCTCAGCGTGGAGAGAAGAGGGTTCAGGTGGTGAGCAAAGAGGCCAGACTGCCCTTTGTTATGCTGGCCTTTCACGTTCCCACAATTGGCAGCGAAGATGAACACGCCCTTGAGATTTTGGCCTCGGTGCTGGGAGACGGCAAAAGCAGTCGTATCTACAAGCGCTTTGTCAGAGAGGATCGCTCTGCCCTCTTTGCCGGGGCCTACTATTCCCGGATGAGAGACAGTGGCCTTCTCTATTTCTACGTTGGGTTGTTGCCTGGGAAGAAAGTGGAGGATGTTGAGGCCAAGATTCTGGAAGAGATTGAGAAGGTGAAGACCAACGGCATCACCGAAAGGGAGCTTGAGAAGGCCAAGAACCAGATAGAGGCGGGGTTCATCTATGGTCTTGACTCAAACTTTTATCGGGCAATGACCATTGGAAGGCTTGAGGTGACGGGAATCGGCTACAAGTACTTAGAGACCTATGTGGATAACGTGAGAAAGGTGACTGCAGAGCAGGTGAAGGAGGTGGCAAACAAGTACTTCACCGAAGAGAACCGTACCTGGGGCGTACTGCTTCCTGAACATGAGGATAAGAGAGAATGAAGCAGGTGATGGCAGGACTTATGGTGGGTTTGATGCTGTTATCGGGAGGAATTATGGGTTGTTCGTCCAAGAGTGGAGTGGTGAAATCAGATGAAACCATGAGGGGCGCATCTGTTGAGAAGAAGGGGGCCATTGTTCCCACGGTCTTCACCACAGAGAATGGAATGGAGGTCTGGATGGTTCAGAGAAGCTCCATTCCCTTCGTGGTGTTCAAGTGGATATTTGACGCTGGGGCGGTGAGGGATCCTAACAAAAAAGAGGGGCTGGCTAACCTGGCCTCCTCTATGCTCACCGAAGGTACCACCACCAGAACCGCCCAACAGATATCAGAAGAGAGCGACTTTATTGGAGCAGAGCTTGGGGCCCACTGTGGCAAAGACTACTCTTCTGTCTCCTTAACCGTGCTTAAGAGCCAGCTTGAGAAGGGCTTTGAGCTTGCGGCAGATGTGTTAACCAACGCTTCTTTTCCCCAGAGCGAGTTTGAGAGGGTGAAGGCAGAGATTGAAGGGGACATACTGAAGGACGAGGAGGATCCAGGCACCGTGGCCTCTAAGGCCTTCAGTGAGATGATCTTCAAAAACACCCCTTACCATCATCCTGTTAAAGGATACAGAGAGAGCGTGGCTTCCATCACCAGAGATGAGGCCTTTGGTTTCTACCGCCACTACTATGCTCCCAACAACGCCATAATGGTTGTGGTGGGCGACATCACCGAAGACGAGCTGAAGGGTTTAATTGAAAAGTACCTCTCAAGTTGGAAACCTGAAGATGTTGAGCCTCCTGCTACTCCTCCTATTCCTGCCTCAGAGAAGGGAATCAGAGAGATCAAGAAGGATGTGACTCAGGCCAACATAGTGATGGGCCATTTAGGGATAAGCAGATCAAACCCCGATTTTGTGCCCCTCTATCTCTTCAACCAGATCCTTGGTGGAGGAGGACTCACCTCCCGGCTCTTCAAGAAGATACGGGAGGAAGGGGGATACTCTTACAGCGTTTACAGCTACATAGATCCAACAAGGTGGCCTGGCGCTTTTCAGATAGTGCTTCAGACGAAGAACTCTTCGGCAGGAGAGGCCATTGCCAAGGTGAAGGAGGTGCTAAACGACCTTCTCACCAAGGGACCAACTGAGCAGGAGGTTGAAGACGCCAAAAGGTACCTTACCGGTAGCTTTCCCCTGCGTATTGACACAAACTCAGAGATCGCCAGCTACTTGGGCTTTGCCGCCTTCCACAGGCTGGGCACCGACTACCTTGTGAGGTTTCCTGAGATGATTGAGAAGGTGAGTCGGGATGAGATGATGGCTGCTGCTCGTAAGCACATCCATCCCAACGATCTTCTTGTTGTGGTGGTGAAAGGGGAGCATGATCTTCCCGGAGAGCCTGCTCCCACAAACGGTAGAAAGGACTTTGAAGATGAAGGCAGTCACAACCACAGATGTTAAAGAGTTGAAGCCCCTGTACAAGGGGAAGGTGAGGGACATCTACCAGGTGGATGAGAACACACTCTTGATGATTGCCACAGACCGCATCTCTGCCTTTGATGTGGTCTTTAACGAGGGGATTCCGGAGAAAGGGGTGGTTCTTACCAGGGTCTCTAACAAGTGGTTTGGCATGATTGACTGGATTTCCAACCACCTTATCTCCACCAATCCCTCAGAGGAGTTACCCTTTCTCAGGGGGTATCCTGGGCTTAATGAGCGCTCGGTGCTGGTGAAGAGGCTGAAGAGGCTTGATGTGGAGTGCGTGGCAAGGGGATACCTCTTTGGAAGCGCATGGAAGGAGTACCAGAAAACGGGCAAGGTTTGTGGGATAGAGCTGCCGCCTAACATGAAACAGGCGGAGCCTCTGCCTGAGCCAATCTTCACCCCTGCCACAAAGGCGGAGTCTGGGCACGACGAGAACATCACCGCTGAGCAGTGCATTGAGATACTGGGGGATGAGGATCTCTTCAACAAGATCAAGACCGAAACCCTCAAGATCTACCAGATGGCCCATGATCTTTTGAGAGAAAAGGGGATAATACTCTCTGATACCAAGTTTGAGTTTGGTCTTGATGAGAAGGGTGAGCTCTACCTTATTGATGAGGTGCTCACCCCTGACTCTTCCCGTTTCTGGGACGCAAGCCAGTACCAGGTGGGCACGAGCCCTCCAAACTACGACAAACAGTTCATAAGAGACTACCTGGAGACCTTGGATTGGGACAAGACCCCTCCCCCTCCTCCCTTGCCCGAAGAGGTTATCAACAAGACCATTGAGCGCTACAAGGCCATAGAGAGGATTATTCTCCAGCTCTGAGGTGGGGTATGGAGATTGCAGAGAGGTTGAGGAGGGTTGAAGATAGGATAGCCAAGGCCGCAGAGAGGGCAGGTAGGGATCCCTCTGAAATAACGCTTGTGGCTGTAAGTAAAACCGTTGAGCCAGAGAGGATAAGGCAGGCGGTTGGGGCTGGGGTTCAGGTCTTGGGTGAAAACAGGGTTCAGGAGGCCAGGGATAAGATCAAAGAGCTTGGCAGGATAGCCCAGTGGCACATGATTGGGCACCTGCAGAAGAACAAGGCCAAGTATGTGGCAGAGCTTTTTGACATGCTTCACTCCTTAGACGACCTTCCCCTTCTGGATGCACTGTGCAAAAGGCTTGAGAAGCTGGGTAAGGAAGCCTTCCCCACGCTTGTTGAGGTGAAACTCTCTCCAGAGGAGACCAAACACGGCTGTGATCCCCGTGAGCTCCTCGCTTTGGCTAAAGAAGCGAGCTCACGGCCTCAGGTTAAACTGCTTGGGCTTATGACCATTGCCCCTTACTCAGAGGATCCCGAGGTGGCGAGGCCCTGTTTCAGAAGGCTCAGAGAACTGAGGGATGAGCTTCAAGACTACTTGGGAGTGGCGCTTCCTCACCTCTCAATGGGGATGTCGGGGGACTTTGAGGTGGCCATAGAGGAGGGATCCACCATGGTGAGGATCGGCACCGCCATATTCGGAGAGAGGGTTTACGGGTGCAAGCTTGATTGAGATTCTTTCGCCCTCTCGGGTAAGGTGGTAAGGTGGAGCCAGACCCCAAGGGGAGGGGAATTCTTTGGGAGGATACCAGGGTGAAGTTGGATGAGCTTGTTGTTACAAAGGCGATCTTTGAGGAGTATGTGGCGAACTTTGTTGAGTTCAGCCGCTGCGATGTGGCCATTGTGGGTTCGGGGCCTGCAGGGCTTGTGTGTGCCTACTACCTTGCCCGTGAAGGGGTGAGGGTTTCGGTGATTGAGAAAAGGCTCTCAATAGGAGGAGGCATCTGGGGCGGTGGAGCCATGTTCAACAAAGCGGTTGTTCAGGAGGCCGCCAAAGAGGTGCTTGACGAGATGGAGGTGGTTTACCAGCCTTATTCCAAGGAGCCTGGATACTATCTGGTTGACACAGTGGAGATGGCCTGCGCCCTTGGGTTGAAGGCTGTGAGGGCTGGGGCCAAAGTCTTTAACCTGTGGACCGCTGTGGATGTTAAGGTGACTGGTGAAGAGGAAAGGGTGTGCGGTCTGGTGCTTAGCTGGACCCCGGTGGAGATGTCTCATCTAATGGTGGATCCCATCACCATTGAGGCCAAGTACGTTGTGGACGGCACCGGACACGATGCGGAGATTGCAGCGGTTGTGAATAGAAAACTGGGCAAAACCCTCAATACCCCCACTGGCAAGATTGTGGGAGAGAGGCCCATGTGGGCAGACGTGGGGGAAGAGATGGTGCCAGAGAACACCCAAGAGGTGTATCCGGGGCTTTTCGTCATAGGTATGGCTGCCACCGCTGCCTACGGATCCCACAGGATGGGTCCCATCTTTGGAGGTATGCTTCTCTCTGGACGTAAGGCCGCCAGAGAGATCCTTAAGAAACTTAAGAGCTAAAACCTTAGATGAACAGTCTGCCCTTCAGGTTCCTGTTGATCAGCAACAGGATGATGGTGAAGAACCGCTCCCTTTCTCAGGTGCTTAAGGAGGCCGTTGATGGGGGGGTAGATGCCTTCTTGTTGAGAGAACCGGATCTTAGCGACTCTGTGCTTTACACTGTGGCATCCCACATGCGTAAACTCACCTGGGATCTTGGAATCAGACTCCTCATCTCCCGCAGGGTTGACATCTGTTTGGCGGTAGAGGCCGATGGGGTTCATCTTAACAGCGAGTCTATTCCCATAGTTAAGGCCCGGAGCCTTCTGGGAGAGGAGAGACTGCTGGGATACTCTGCCCATTCCGTGGAAGAGGCCCGAAATCTTTCTGAAAGGGGAGTGGATTACCTCACTTTGTCGCCTATATTTCACACCAGGAGCAAACCAATGGCCTTGCCCCTCACCCCTGAGGCGATCTCTCAGGTGGTGAAAGAGGTCTCTGTACCTATTCTCGCCTTGGGGGGCGTTAACGATGCTGAGCGGGCAAAAGAGGTGATGGAGGCAGGAGCCCATGGAGTGGCAGTGATGTCGGCGGTACTCACCGCCAACAGTCCAAAGGATAAGGCAGCTGAGCTGGCGAAGGGCTTGGCTGTGTGCGAGGAGAGGTAGAATGACACAGCTTGAGGCTGCAAAGCAAGGAATAATCACCCCTGAGATGGAGGCGGTGGCCAAAGAGGAGGAGGTGGAGGTTAACCTCCTGCGTGAAGCCATTGCCCAGGGGAGTGTGATAATCACCAAGAACAAGGTGCATTCCCACGTTAAACCGGTGGGTATAGGCAAAGGATTAACCACCAAGGTGAACGCCAACATTGGCACCTCCTCTGATGTGAGCGATCCCAACGAAGAGGTTGAGAAGTTGAGGGGGGCGGAAGAGGCAGGGGCCCACACGGTGATGGATCTAAGCACAGGGGGAGACATCAATGCTATTCGCCGTTTAATCCTTGAGAAGGCCACGGTTCCCATAGGGACGGTTCCCGTGTATCAGGCCGCCATTGAGACCCGCAGAGAGGGCAAGCCCGTGGTTGAGATGGGGGAGAGGGATATCATTGAGACCGTTATTCAGCATGCCAAAGATGGTGTTGATTTTGTCACCGTTCATTGCGGGGTCACCTTGGAGACTGTGCGCCGCATGGAGGCCCAAGGCAGGGTGATGGGGGTTGTGAGCCGGGGAGGTGCATTTCTCGTGGCCTGGATGAAGAAGAACAAGAAGGAGAACCCTCTTTTCACCCATTTTGATGAGCTCCTTGACGTGGCCCGGGAGTACGACATGGCCCTGAGCTTAGGCGATGGCTTCAGGCCTGGTTGTTTGCTTGATGCCACAGACAGGGGTCAGATCCAGGAACTCATCATCATTGGAGAGCTTGTGGACCGTTGCCACAAGGCTGGGGTTCAGGTGATGGTTGAAGGTCCAGGCCACGTTCCCATTCATCAGATAGCCGCCAACATGGTGCTTCAGAAGAGCCTATGCAAAGGCGCTCCTTTCTACGTGCTTGGGCCGGTGGTTACCGATGTGGCTCCCGGGTACGATCATTTGGTTTCGGCTATTGGGGGCGCTATTGCCGCTACAAATGGTGCAGACTTTCTCTGCTATGTCACCCCTTCTGAGCACCTTAGGTTGCCCACCATAGACGATGTTCGCGAAGGGGTTATTGCCACCCGTATCGC
>JALWSI010000003.1 GCA_027080315.1 bacterium
GAGGTGCTCAGGTTCTTCCTGCTGGGCAGCCACTACCGCACCCCAATAGACTTCTCACAAGAGTCCCTTGAAGAGGCCCACGAGGCCATGAATAGGCTCTATCGCACCCTTGAGGCCAGGGCCGAGGTGAAGGAAAAGCCCGAGAAACCCTCCTCTGAGGGCGAGAACTTAAAGGCCCTTCTTGAAGAGAAGAGCCGGGACTTTGATCAGGCCCTACTGAACGACCTCAACTCCGCCCTTGCCATGGCCAAGGTGTTTGAAGGGGCCCGGGAGGTTAACAGGTATCTGAAGCTGTCAGGGGACAGCCTGAGCCAGAAGAGCGCCGCCTTGGAGAGCTGGGACGGCATCGTCTCTAAGTGTCAGAAGATATTCGGCATCTTGAACGAGGATCCTGCCACCTGGTTCACCTCTGGGGCAGAGTTGCCCATGCCTGTTGAAGAGATAGAGGCCCTTATTGAGAAGCGTAACCAGGCACGCAAGGCCAAAAACTGGGCCGAGGCAGACGCAATAAGAGACCAGCTTAAAGAGAAGGGCATTCTGTTAGAGGATAAGCCTGGGGGCAAGACGGTCTGGCGTATAGCCTAAGCCTGCACCTCAACCTTTTTAAGCCAAAACGACTCCACGCCATTGGCGGAGGGGTCTCTTTGTGGTAGAGGCAGCCCTCACCTTTACGAGAGGGTTTTAAAAACAGGAGGTTTTTGAGTGTTGAAGAGAAACGAATCAATAAGAAACATAGCCATAATAGCCCACGTTGACCACGGCAAGACCACCCTTGTTGATGCCATGTTCAAGCAGAGCGGCATCTTCAGAGAGGGCAAAGAGGTTGAAGAGCGGGTGATGGATCGCATGGACCTTGAGCGTGAAAGGGGCATCACCATAGCCGCCAAGAACTGCTCTGTTTACTGGAACGGTGTGAAGATAAACATCGTTGACACCCCTGGACACGCAGACTTTGGTGGAGAGGTTGAGCGGGCCCTCTCTATGGTTGACGGCGCCCTTCTGCTGGTTGACGCAGCAGAAGGCCCCCTGCCTCAGACCCGCTTTGTGCTAAAAAAAGCCTTAGAGCGCAACCTGAAGTTAATGGTGCTCATCAACAAGGTGGATCGCAAAGACGCAAGACCAAACGAGGTGCTAAACGAGATCTACGATCTCTTCATTGACCTTGATGCCTCAGACGAGCAGATAGAGTTTCCCGTCTTTTACACCATAGGTAGAGACGGGGTGGCCAAGGAGGATCTTGAGGGGGAACGGCAAGATCTGACCCCCATATTCAATGCCATTTTAGATCACATGCCTGCACCTGAGTACGATCCAGATGCCCCCTTTCAGATGCTGGTTAGCGACCTTGACTACTCCGACTATCTCAACAGGCTGGCAGTGGGCAGGATCCTTAACGGCAAAGCCCACATAAACGAGACCTTGGTTTGCATAGGCAAAGACGGCCAGCAGATTCCCCTAAGGGTCACCAGCTTTCAGGTGTACCACGGCCCCAGGTTCAAAGAGGTGAAAGAGGTTGAGGCTGGAGACATAGTGGTGCTGGCGGGGATAGACGAGGTCTGCATAGGGGACACCATAGCATCTAAGGAGAATCCCCAGGCCCTGCCCAGAATAGAGGTTGAAGAGCCCACAGTCTCAATGCTTTTCACCGTGAACACAGGCCCCTTTGCAGGAAAAGAGGGGCGATTTGTGCAGTCAAGCAAGCTGAAAGAGCGGCTTCTTAAAGAGTCTTTGAAGAACGTATCTATACAGGTTGAAGAGGCCCCTGAAGGGGACGGTATGATTGTGAAGGGACGGGGCGAGCTTCAGATGGCCGTGTTGATAGAGAGTATGCGGCGGGAGGGCTACGAGTTCTGCGTTGGGCGTCCCAAGGTTATCCTGAAAGAGAGAGACGGCAAGATACTTGAGCCCATAGAGCACCTCTTTATTGACTGCGACGAAGAGTTTACGGGAATCGTCACAGAAAGGCTCTCTCAAAGAAAGGGGCAGATGATCAACCTTGAGAACAGAGGCTCTGGCAGGGTGAGGCTTGAGTTTCTGGTGCCTTCCCGGGCCCTGATTGGCTACAGGGATCAGTTCTTAACCGACACCAAGGGAACCGGTATTATGAGCTCTTATCTTCACGGCTATCAGGAGCACAAGGGGGAGATCCCATCGCGGTTCTCTGGGTCTATCGTGAGCGATCGCCAGGGTACCGCTGTGGCCTATGCCCTGTTCCACCTTGAGCCAAGGGGAGAGCTCTTTATTGAGCCCGGAACCCCTGTGTACGAAGGCATGATCATAGGGGAGCACAATCGGGATAAAGACATAGATGTGAACCCCTGCAAAGAGAAGAAGCTCACCAACATGAGGGCTGCAGGCAAAGACGACAACATTCTTCTTAAACCGGTGAGGCCCATGACCATAGAAAGGGCCATCACCTTCATCAAAGACGACGAGATGGTAGAGGTGACCCCTCTCTCTATTCGGCTGAGAAAGGCGGTGCTGTCGGTTCAGGCAAGAAGAAACCCAAACAGCCAGTTTTTGAAGGCAAGCTGACCGCTCTTTTGGGATAGCCATCTGGGAGTTATATCCCCACTTTGAGCAGAGCCCTGGGGTAATCACAACCAGGGTCAACCCCATCTTTTGAACTTGGGTAGAATTCTACGCCCTTGGTTCAAGGGCAAAATAATTTGAAAATTCTCACGATTTTCTCACGATTATGATTAGGATGTAAGGTGGAGGGCTTTATGGTGCTCCTAATCCTCAAGAGGTGAGGGGAATCCCACCCTCGCCTCTCCTCTCTCTTTTTGAGAGGGTTTAGTGAGAAGAAACAGGCAGGAGGTAGCAGCATTATGAAAAGGCCGTTTTTTATTTTGGTGGTGATGGCGCTTGTGGGAATAGTCTTTGCGCCTGCAACCAGTGCGCGATGGTACACGAATAAGGATTTGAAGCATGTTAAAAGACCTTCCCATACCACAGTAAAATCCAACACAACAAACACTCTTTCTGAACACAACCCAAAGACACAGAAAGAGAAAACTAAAAGAATCTATCTCTACAAGGTAAAAAACGCTCCTAAGGCATTAGACCAGTTATTCCTAACCGGCAAATTAGTGAACCTAAGCAAGAAGTCAGCTACCATAGACGTGTTCTCAGAAAGTTGTAGAGGAAGAAAAAGATTTTTTATCAATAAAGAATTATTTAAGATCCTAAAGACTCATTTAGAAAATTACAAGAAATGGATACACTTTGGCGTAGATTCCAATACTTGCAGTAGTAAGAATAGAATCTCAATAACAGAACTCTATGTAGAAGAATAAAGGAGGGGTAAAATATGAAAAACTATGGACTTAAATCAGTAGTGATTTTAACTATTATATTACTACCTATCTTTACAAACCAACCCAATACTAAAGCACAAACTGATATGCATAAATACTGTACTGTTCCACCTTTCATAGGAGGACAATCAGTATCACCTAATGTCCTACTTGCAGTAGATGTGAGTGGATCAATGGGATGGTGTGCTTATAATCCAGATAGTGACGGTACGGGTTGTTGTTATAATCTAAATGGTTGCGGATGGACATATAAAGGAAATGAAGAAGGATATTTTGATCCAGAGAAAGTCTATCATTATGATCTCACATCCTGGATGTGGGTTGAGACAACAGGTCAACCCAACAGTTGTCCAAACAACATTTTTGGGTTATATTACGGGATGTATAATCCTCATTCTAACTATAAAGGCAGCTGCTTAAACTTCCTTTTAATGAGAAGAATTGATCTGGTTAAGTGGGCAATGACAGGGGGAAAGCCATTTTCATGTTGGATACGCGATGTTAATAGGTGTGATCCTGAAACCTATGGAAACCCAGAAAGTCAAGTGAGCTGTGATGATGAAGGCTGTATTCTAAGCTTGTACAACGGCTATACTGTTAAGGTTCCTTGGGAAAGAATAAATGACGGATTATTGTTCAAGCTCAAAAGACTTAAAACTAGTCCTCGTATGGGTGTAGTATTTTTTAGAAACAATGGGATTGTGGACAAAGTTTACATAGGCGATTTTACCAGCAGCGCTAACTTTGATGGGGTTAATCCCTATAAAAACACCATAACGCACATCAACTATATATCACCAGATGGTTCCACTCCTACAGGCCCTGCCATGTGGGATGTATATAATTATTTCGCCCAGAATGATCCCCAATATGGAGGATTCACACCCCAACAAGGAGAAGGGGATAAGTGGCGTAACCCAATGTATCAGTGTTTTGATTACAACAATAATAGTATCTGTGAGGGTAACGAACTTCAACAAGTATGGTGCGCTAAAAACTTTGTAATCTTAATGAGCGACGGACAGTGGAATACTGGAGCTACCACAGGACGAAGGAGGACTACTAGTTGTTCCATAGATGATGGGTTTGAAGATAGCTCTTCTGATCCGGTAGTCCCCTCATATTGGTTACATAAAAAAGGGTTTACCAACTCAAAAACAGGGGTAAAAAGCAACGTTGAAGCAGTTTACGGAATAGGTATGTGGCTTGGAGGAACCGGAAAAACTTCTTTGGAAAATGTGGCTATGTACGGTTCCTTTGATACCTCTCATGGAGACTGGCCAGATGAACTGGATAATTATCCCCAAAATGAATGCGGTCCTATTGATGACTGTTGTGGTAGATACAACTGTGGCAAGGGAAGCTCTTGCACTCCTTTACCTCCTTCCTCCCCAGACTGGGATCAAGATGGAGACCATATCCCTGACACCTTTTTCTCTGCCAGCAATGCAAAAGAGCTAAAAAGTTCTATAGAAAATGCTATGTGGGATATTTTGAAAAGAGCATCTTCGGGAACCTCCACCACGGTTCTTTCCGAGCGTACTCAGGCAGGAGCCACTATGCTACAAGCACTATTTTACCCAGAAAAAGTGATGGGGGGTATTCCTATTCAATGGGTAGGCTATCTAAATACTCTTTGGCTCTACAAAGGCAACACCGGCAATTCTACAGCAATAAGGGAAGATACGGTCCATGACTACATATTAGACCTTAAAGAAGACTACATCATACACTTTTTATTGCAAGACAACTCCACCCTTATTGTTAATCGCTGTCAGGACACCGATGGCGACGGGCTATGCGATGCCCCTCAATCGCCCAAGAACCTTGATGATCTAACAACAGTATTTGAGGAAGGTCATGTATTACAAGATCAAAGCGCAACAAGCAGAAACATTTTTACTTACAACGGTATAGATTTCTCTGAAGATCACGCCAGCGAGCTACAAGAAGCCTTGTTGATGGAAAACCAAGAAGATACCAAAAAGCTCATTAACTACATACGAGGAGAGGACTACGCTGGTTGGAGAAACCGCACTACAGGAGAAGGTAAAGTTTGGAAGCTGGGCGACATAATTTATTCTACCCCTAAGGTGGTCTCGTACGAAGACTACGCTGTTATCATTGTCGGCGCCAACGACGGCATGCTCCACGCCTTTAAGCTTGGAAAGAAGAAACCGATATCTTCAGGCTACCAGATTGTTAAACTCTGCGATTCTGCAACGGGTACTTGCACACAAACAGAACTGGGCAAAGAGCTGTGGGCGTATATTCCCGGTAACCTTTTACCCTACTTAAGGTATTTGAAAGAGCCAGACTATTGCCACCTCTACTACGTTGATCTCACCCCCTTTGTATTCACATACACCGATTCTCAAAACACAGAGCACAAGATTCTCATTGGAGGCATGAGACTTGGTGGGGCCTGCAACTGCACCGGCGAAGAAGACCAGTGCGTAACACCACCAGCAGACGCCAACGGAATGGGACTATCTTCTTACTTCGCTTTAGACATAACCAACCCAACATCTCCACAGTTTTTATGGGAGTTCACCAATAGCGATCTCGGTTTCACCTATTCGGGCCCCGCGGTGTTTAGTATAGGGGGACATCCTGTTGTAGCGTTTCTGTCTGGGCCCACACATTACGACGGAGAATCAACACAAAACCTGAAGGTCTTCATACTCACCCTTGATCCCGACACCTTTGCCATACAGAACACCCAAATTATAGACACCGGTAAAACCAACGCCTTTGGTGGCAGGCTATTTGTGAACAAAATCGGCGTAGATTCAGCGCTGGCAAACCGCGTCTTTTTTGGCTACACCCAGAAGGCAAGCGGCTCGTGGAAAGGAGGGGTCTACAAACTGGAGTTAAGCTACGACACCAATAACCAATCCATTGTACCAACCCTCACCGAGGTTATTACCGACATAGGCCCAATAACAGGAGGGGTTAGAGAAGGCACCTGCCAGCAAAGTAGCATGATCTACTTTGGAGAAGGCCGTTACTTTACAGGCAGCCAGGACGACCCCACAGCAATACGCCGACTATACGGGGTTAGCACCCAGTGCAACGGCTGCACCCTTAGTGATCTCAGCAACTCCACCAGACTTGACTCAATCTCGTCTGGAGGAGGCAACGGCTGGTACATAGAGCTTTACGGAAGAGATGGCGGATATAATGCCGAGAGAACGATAACCGATCCCCTGGTGTATGCAAAAGACTACAACGTGGTATTCTTCACCACCTTTCAGCCCACGGCAGATATTTGTGGCTTTGGAGGACGCACCTTTGAGTTTTTAACCAAGTGCTCAAACGGAGGAGCCATTGATAGCACCGATGTTAGCAACATCAAAGGCAAGCTCTTCTTGCAGGTCTCAACGGGTCAGATCAAAGAGTTCACAGCTTCAGACCTGACAAATCGCCGCTCTGAGCCGGTGCAAGGTGTGCCCAGCGAGTTTCCACCCACCTTTGTCGCTCCCTACTTCGGAGGCGGGGGCAGCGGTCTTAAAGAGGGAGAGATCATCCACTGGTTAGAACGATGAACAACAAGGGGCTCACCTTGATAGAGCTCATGGTGGTTATTGCCATAATCGCCATGCTGGCCAGCTTTGCCCTCACAGGCTACCGTGCCGCCAGAAACAAGGTTAAAGTAGAAGGCGAGATAAAGGCCCTTTACGGCGATCTTCAAAACGCCCGGCTAAGGGCCTTTGCTGAAAAGAGAGCCTGGGGCATATACTGGGGCAGCTCACCTTTCACCTCTTACGATGTGAGATACGACACCGACGACGATGGCAACCTCACAGACTCTGGAGGCTACCGTTCTGCAGGTACCATCTCTAATCTTGAGTTCCCTATAAAGGTAAACACAAGCAGCAAGTGCGTGATCTTTAAAAAGTCGGGATTAACAACCACCCTTTTGAGCTTTCACATAGACGGTACTGAGGCTGAGTACGACTGCATAAGCGTATCAGCTACCCGAATAAAGATGGGAAAATGGGATGGAAGCACCTGTGTTAAAAGATAGTTTTAGTAAACGCCTTGGAGACAAGGGATTCACCCTTATAGAGGCACTTATAGCTATAACCCTCATGGCCTTGATGGTGCTGGCCCTTTACCGCTCTGCCGCCCTTATTATGAGCCGCAACATTGAGAACACCATGGCAGATACCTGTGTAAAAGTGGCCAACGAGAAGATAGAAGAGCTAAGAAACGCACCTTTCAGTTCGTTACACCAAGGTACTATAACCGACAATGTGACCAGAGAGGTGCGTAACTTCACCCGCACCTTTGAGAGAACCACTGTGTTGGTTAAATGGGACACTCTTTTTACCGTAACGGTAACGGTGAAATGGAGACTGCACGATGGAGAAAAAGAGCACACCTGCAGCCTGAGCACGGCAATAGCAGACCATGGGTAGGAGATTTAAGTTGAACAGCAAAGGAATGACCTTAATAGAGCTTCTCATAGCCCTTGTGGTGGTCGTGGTGGTGCTGGCCGCCGCCTTCTTGAGTTTCTCTCGGCTTTTTCAAGGCTTTAAATCACAGACAAAGGTCTCTGAGACCCATATATCCTCTTTGATAGGATTTGAGCTCTTAAGAAAAGACATTGAGATGGCAGGATTTGGAGTGCCTTACAACTGCACTGGAATAACCTTTAGCGAGGCTGCCTCTTCACCAGAGTCAACCTACAACGAGAACGGAACCGAGGTTCATCCGTTTACTGTAGGCAACAATGCAGGAAGCGGCAGTTCTGACTACCTTGTTGTACGTTCAGCCTTTAACCCCGAGGACGAAGAGACACTAAAATGGGCCTATTTTATTGCCAACGGCTCGGCCATAAACAACAACACCTCTTCACCTTGCAATGCTATAACCCTGCAGCAAGGTGGAAGCGGTAACTTCAGCGAGCACACCAATGTAGTGGTGGAAGACGGGGAGAGCGATCTAAGAAACATAATGAAAAGAGGAACCGGAGCAGATAGCTGGAAGTTCTACATAAAGAGTGGAACCCTTGATAAATGCCCCGATAATGCCCCTGACGAGAACAGGTTCTACCTGGTCTACGGCTTAGACAAAGACACCGATACCTCTCCCAATGTACGAATGCCCTTCAACCGGGTTGACTACTTTATCGCCAAGCCTTCAAGCGGCAGCATGCCCACAAAATGCGAGTCAACCTCTTACGAGCTTTACAGGGCCCAGCTCAGACACTCTGACGGCAAGCTCAACAAACAGCCCATATTGGACTGCGTAAAAGACTTTCAGGTGGCCTTTTACGTGGTTGACAACTCCTCTTCCACCTGGCAAGAGGCCCCTCCCTCCTCGGCAGCAGACCAGAAACACAAGATAAAAGAGGTAAGACTCTTTATACTCTATCAAGAAGGGCAAAAAGAGAGAACTCAGGTCTCAAATGCCACCCTCACCCTTGGAGACAACGACACAGGAACCTTGAGCAGCTTCTCTCCCACAGGGGACGAAGTGTACTACCACTGGCGGGTTAAAGAGATAAGCGTGAAGCCCATGAACCTTGAAAGGTAGAACGCCAATGAAGAGGTATAGTTTAGCGGAAACTTGCAAAAACCAAGAAGGTGTGGCTCTTATAGCCACCCTCATTCTTGGCATGATAGCCATCTCTTTCACCCTCACCATGGTATATCTGGCAAGGGAGGGAACCAGAATGGCAGGTATAGAGGGCCGATACCAACAGGCCCTGCAGGCAGCCAAGGGAGGGGTAGAGGTTGCAATAGACTACATCAGGCATTGCCCCAACACAAATAACAACAAACCCAACTTTGAGACTTCAACCAGCGACAAACTTGAATGCTATTGCTACATAGGGCCTGCGGGCAACAGAACCTACTATCCCTGCGACGGTGCCACAAGCCAGTTCTCTTCTCTATTTGGAGAGTACCAAACAAACGTCTCTATTCAAATCAAAACCCTGGTATCTACCTGCGATAACGCCCCTTACGACAACACCAAAAGAAGCGTGGTCAGCTTCTGCAAGATCACCTCAAGCGCCACAAACACCAACCCCGACAAGAAAGAACACGCCTCTGTTGAGGCTCTGTACAAGATGGTGACCGAAAACTGCAATAACTGAAAAGGGACGGCTGCAAAGACCGTCAACTTACAGATTCCTTATGCAACAACAGAGATCACCTCACCTCAAAAACGTTCACCGTGATCTCCCAAGGGGTGGTTGACCAATCTACTCCGGCAAAGTCATCAGGCACCGTGTCAGGCACCACAAGGGTGTACCAGTAGTGGGTACCAGAGGGCACTATTGAAGAATCGGTCCCCACGGCGGTCTCGGGGAAAATAGAGGTCTTTGCCACCTCGCCGCTAACGCTGCTCTTCCACGAAGATAGGGTGTCAGGAGGCTGAAACTTCAGGTTGTTTGAGCT
>JALWSI010000004.1:0-1852 GCA_027080315.1 bacterium
AAAGGCGTTTTCGGCAAGGTTCGCCAGGGCCAGTATGCCGATAAGGGCAAATATGAGCTTGAATGGCCCTACCATGAGCCCTACGAGCAGGCTCTTGTTGTACTGCACGCTCTTCACGATCACAGCCAGAATGAATGCCGGAACCACAATGTAGATGAGCCACCTGATAATCGTTTCTAAAGAACCCTGGTTCAATGTTAGCAGGATACCTCCCAAGACCAAGAAAGAGATCCAAGGGGCAAAGGCAAGGGCAAAGTCTGCGGTGTCGTAAAATATCACCACCTTGTTCCCCAGTTCTGCCACCAAAACCGCGAAAAATCCTAATAAAACCAGCCACCAAGCCAGTGTAGCAATGTTGCTACTCTGCTGTGTTGTTTGGACCTGAACCGCCCAGGCCCATGTAGGGATAGCGGTGACAGCTGCAATTACCGTTCCCTGAATAACTCTTCTCATAACACTCCCCCTCTCTCTTTGCTTCTTTATTTCATATCTTAACCCTTGGCAATACAAATCAGGCAAAAGGTGACAGTGATATGTCTTGCCACGCTTTGTTGTTGCCAAGGGCCACCGGGTCCCTTGTTGCCTGCGGTGGCCCTTGCGCTTAGCCCATCTTGAGATGAGCTATTTGGGGATCTCCCCCTTCTCCAGCAGGGCGAAGTAGCGGGGATGCAACACCCTTACATCGGGCAGGGAGTGCTTCACGGTTTCGTATGCCATGCGGTTCAGTTCGGGGTTATCATCGTAACCGGGAAACTCAGGCTTGTACTTCAAGATGGTGAAGAACTCTATTGCCTCGTGGTGGGTGAGAAACCTGAACTCTTCGTCTTTCATTTTGTGAAACCGTCTCTTCTCGCCCAGTAGCCGGCGGTACTTTTTTAGCACCTCTCTTCTTCTCTCAAAGTAGCCAGTGAACATGGTATCACCTCCTTTCCTTGTCACTTGGGACACACCTCTGGTGGGGCTTTTTAGACTGGAGGGTTGAACACCCTTTTGTGGGGAAAAGGTTGGTGGGTGTTTTTAGGGTCCCTATATTATAAACGAGTTTTTGGCGGGCAAAACTACACTTAAATTTTTTGGTGTGAGATGGATGTGTGTAGTGCCTTTAAGATAAAGGCCATATTGAAACGGGTTTTATGGGGTATAGTTGATGGGACTCAGGTTTTTCTCTTTTCTTATCTCCTTCTCACCCGATCCTTCCGTAGGTTTTGTAGTCGGTTTTCGTTTCTATACGGGTTGAGCAGGCTTAGAACCTTAGGGAGAAGACGGGGATGTGTCTCACTACCTTGAAGAGCCGGATTGTGAACAATGGTTCATAAAATTTCTGTTTAATACTAAGAAATGTCCAAGGGGTCAGGTCTTTGAAAATGTTGAAAATATCTCTCAAAAAATAAAAAGGCCGGCGGTTAGCCGGCCCATGGTGCGTGGTTTTTAATATCTACTGAGAGGGGATCTTCTCTATCCACGAGGGATTTGAGAACCAGAACTTCTTCATCTTCTCAAGCACTTTTGCAGAGCTAAGCTGGTTCAAAAAGTTCTCTGTCCAGTTCACCAGCAGATAGTCGCCGTCGGGTAGGGCTATCCCCACGGGCTCTGCGGTGATGGGCTCAGAGACGCCTATCTGCTTGTCTTTGTGTTGAAAGGCGGCCACTATGCAGAAGGGCTGATCGGCCATGAGGGCATCGGCTTTGTTTTTAAGGACCATGTTGAAAGCCTCTGTGAAGCTGCTCTTTTGGATAATGGTAGCCTCGGGAAGCACCGTTTGGGCCACTTTGGCCCCTGTTGTGCCTTTAACCACCACCAGCTTGAATTTGGGATTGTTCATGTAGTTTGAGTCTTCGTTCACCTTGTCAAC
>JALWSI010000004.1:1862-2430 GCA_027080315.1 bacterium
CAACCACCACCTTCTTGGCCAGAATTGACTGTCCCGTCACGGTGTATGGTCCCACAAAAACCACCTTCTTGTTTCTCTCAAGGGTCATGGTGATTCCTGCAAGGGCCATGTCCACCTTTCCCTGATGCACCGCTTCAATCAGTTTATTCATGTCATATCGCTTTATCTCAAGTTTAACTCCCAAGGACTTAGCCATGTACTTTGCAATCTGCATGTCAAACCCTATGTAGTTGCCCATCTTGTCCTTGATGCTGAAGGGAGGGAAGTGTCCAGTTGTCCCCACCGTTAGAACCCCCCTTGCCAGGATTCTATCCATGTACTTTCCCGCTACTCCCTGGGTGGGAAGCAGGCCCACAATGGCCACTGCTGTGAACAGGGCCACAATCACCAATCCCCTCTTAATCCTCAACAATCTCCTCATTTCGCATCTCTCCTTTCAACGTTTGGTTTTGATTTGTTTTAATCGTAAGGCTCTCTCACTGGACTGAAACCCTCACATCACCCCCTCTCCTTGGCCCTAATTGCCTGAATATCCGTTAAATTCTAAACCTACCATCTGTTCTGTCTT
>JALWSI010000005.1 GCA_027080315.1 bacterium
AAGGAAACAGGCTTCTGCTGGTTGATACCGCAGGGCTTAGACGAAAGAGCAGGGTGAGTAGCTCCCTTGAGGCCTACAGCATCACGAGATCGGTAGAGGCCATAAAAAGGGCCTCGGTGTGTCTGTTAATGCTGGACGCCTCTGAAGGCCCCACAGAGCAGGATCAGAAGATAGCCTCGGTGGTGATGAGAAACTACAGGCCTCTGGTGGTGGCCTTGAACAAGTGGGATCTCATCACCAAAGAGGATAGAAGCCTCGTTCTCGCTGACACACTTCGCATGTTCAGGTTCATTCCCGATCTTCCACTCTACTTTACCTCAACTGTCACCCAAAAAGGCATCAAACGGGTTATGGAAGAGATCTTAGAGCTTAACAGGCTGTACCACACGAGGGTGCAGACCTCCAAGGTGAACGAGGCCCTGGAAGAGCTGGTGAGAAGACACCAACCTCCTATACAGTCAACTGGGAAGAGGGCCAAGCCCCTCTACGCCACACAGGTAGATGTGGCTCCTCCCCACATAGTTCTCTTCGCAAGCGAGAGCTTTTACGTACCCAAAAGCTATATCCAGTATCTCAGGACAGGGTTTCAGGAGCTTTTGGGGTTAAAAAACATACCCATAAAGCTGAGCATAAAAAGAAAGAGGAGATGAAGAAAGAAGAGCGGGAAAAGAGAAAGAGCAAGCTCTCTCTTCTAATCTTTCTAAGCATAGTGGTTGTAGGAGCCACCAGCCTCCTCTATGCCTATCTATGGTTCTCATGGGCTCTCAACTCCCCTATTAACGATACCCCCATATCCTTAGAGGTGAAGAAAGGAGAGACCCTCAAAAAGGTGTTTCAGCATCTCCCTCAAGAGAGCATAAAGATGCGTCGTCTTCCCCTCACCATCTATTCAAGGTGGAAGGGCATAGAGAGCAAAATACACTATGGACGCTATCGGATACCTGCAAACACCTCGGCCAAGGAGCTGCTGAACATTTTGAAAGAGGGCAGGGTGCTTCTGGTAAAGGCAACGGTGCCTCCAGGAAACACCTTAAAAGAGGTCTCAAGAATCTTAGAGAGATACCAGGTGGTTAAAGCAGCCAAGTTTCTTCAGTTTGCTCAAGACCCCTCAAAGGCGAAAAGGGTGAGGGAGAAGGTGTTTGGACGAGAGGTTGGAAAAGGAAGTTTAGAGGGTTACCTCTACCCCGACACCTACTACTTCACCTCTGACAGCGATCCATTCACAGTGGCCTTCACCATGGTGGAGAACCTCTCAAGGCATCTTCCCCAAGACTGGCAGGATAGATGCAAAAAGCTCGGGTTGTCTCTGCACCAGGTGATAACCCTTGCCTCAATAGTGACCAAAGAGACCTACCTGCCAGAAGAGATGCCCATAATCGCTGCGGTATTCTTGAAGAGGTTGAGATTGGGCATGAAGCTTCAAGCCGATCCCACTGTCATATACGCGGTAGAGAAAGAGACGGGAAATAGAGTCCTCCGTCTAAGGAGAAGGGATTTGGCGGTGGATTCTCCTTACAACACTTACATGGTGACAGGGCTACCACCAGGTCCCATCTGCAGCCCCTCGGCACAGGCCATAAAGGCGGTTCTACACCCTGCAAAAACCAACTACCTCTACTTTGTGGCCAAGGGCTCAGGAGGACACAAGTTTTCAAACACCCTTAGAGAACACATCAACGCGGTGAACAGATACCAAAGAAGATAACAAAAAAGGCCGCCTCTTGGAGAAGCGGCCTTATAATCAGGTTCAATCCATCATTTCCCAAAGAACTTCTTCACACCCTTGAAGACTTCGTTAGGTGCGGTCACAGGTAGCTTGGCTGTACCTGTGGCCTTATTCAGAAGGGTCTTTTGAAGGGCACTCTGGATCTTGGGCGTTATTGAAGGATCAGATAGAGGCCCCCTTATGGAGATTGGGAGATAGATGTTCTTGCCCTTTCTGGGCAGCATCTTCACAAGCCCTCCACCCAACATCTTCTTTGCAAGCCTCTTGTTGAGCATGAGGTCGGCATCCAAGAAGCTCTCCCCATCCAAGGTCACCCATCCTTTAACCACAAAGCTGAACCTATCCTTCACATCAGAAACAGTGGTCTTTCGTATGTAGGCGTTGCCCTTTGAGAAGTATCCACTAAAGGATGTAGGCTTAAGCTCAAGTATGGTCCATTCATCTGAGCCAAGAACGGTGGCCAGAACCTTATTTAGCTTGGTCTTTGTGATGGTGAGCGCAGAGACATTGGCATTGAAAGAACCCTTCAGGTTGTACTTAACCTGCTCTGGACTCTTCCCCCATCCCTCAACATCCACATTGGAGGAGAGCAGTTTACCCTTAATCTCTGCTTTTGACGAAGGAACGCTGGCTGCAACAAGGGTGGCAAGGTTAAGGTTGGTTATCCCTTCATGACCAGAGAAGGGATGA
>JALWSI010000006.1 GCA_027080315.1 bacterium
CAATAGAAGAGATGAGACAAGAGGATCTCTTAAAGAAGGCCTTTGAAGAAAAAGGGCTCACCTACCACCAGGATGACCCATGGGAGACCCATTTCAACATGCTCTTCGTTCACTGCGTAGAACCCCACCTTAGAAACTTAAGGAGACCGGTCTTTCTCTACCTCTACCCAGAAGAGGTGGGGCTCATGGCGTCACCACACAGGCAAGACCCGTCCCTTGTTGAAAGAGTGGAGTTATTCGCCGGTGAGCTTGAGCTTATGAATGGATACACCGAGCTCACCGATCCCGAGGAGCAGCTTAAGAGGTGGAAGAGGGATGGAGCCAACCTTAGCAGGGTTGATCCTGAGCTTCTTGAGGCCCTGCCCAAAATGGGCCAGGTTGCAGGTGCGGCTTTGGGAATAGAGCGGCTGCTGATGCTTCTGTGGGATTTGGAGGATATTGCTCAGGTGTCGCTCTCAGAATAGACCCCTATGCCTCTCAGCTTCTGGTAGCGCTCTTCAAGAAGCTGCTCTACGGGCTTGGCCATAAGCTCCTTAAGGTTTCTTCTTATGGCCCTCTTCATGATTGAGATGGCCCTGTCGGGATCCCTGTGGGCACCACCCAAGGGCTCTTTCACGATCTCGTCAATGATGCCGAGTTCCATAAGGTCCTTGGCAGTCACCTTCATGGCCTCTGCAGCCTGAGGGGCCTTCTCGGCGGTTCTCCAGAGTATTGAGGCACAACCCTCGGGAGAGATCACCGCGTAGATGGCATTCTCCTGCATAAGCAGCCTGTCCCCCACGCTCAGGGCCAAGGCGCCTCCGCTGCCCCCCTCTCCGGTTATGCAGACCACAATGGGCACCCTCAAACGGGACATCTCGTAGAGGTTAAGGGCGATGGCCTCAGACTGTCCCCTCTCCTCACCGCCTATGCCTGGATATGCCCCGGGGGTGTCCACAAAGGTTATCACAGGAAAACCAAACTTCTCCGCCAGCTTCATCACCCTCAGGGCCTTCCTGTACCCCTCGGGATGGGGCATGCCGAAGTTGCGCTCAATGTTCTCCCGGGTGCCCCTGCCCTTCTGGTGGCCTATGCATGCCACCGTGAATCTGCCTTCAAACCTGCCAAGGCCTGCAACTATTGACTTGTCGTCCCTGAACCTCCTGTCTCCCCTAAGCTCAACAAAGTCGGTGATGAACCCGTTGATGTAGTCAAGGGTGTAGGGACGCTGGGGATGCCGGGCCACCTGCACCCTCTCCCAGGGAGAGAGCTTGCTGTAGGTGTCCCTGATCATGCGTTTGAGCTTCTTGCTCAGCTTTTGGGTCTCTTCTTCTACGTTTATTCTGCTGCCCTCGCCAATGGTGCGAAGCTCTATGATCTTTCGCTCCATCTCAACGATAGGGCGTTCAAAATCAAGAACAAACTGCTGCGGCATCCTCAGTTCTCCTTCACCAACCTTACCCCCTCAAATCCTTCCTTTGAACCAAAGCTCTGCTCCAACAACCCCGGGTCAACCCAGAAGTCCTCCAAAGCCTCAACAACGGCTCTGAAGTCTCCCCTTCTCTCAAAAACCAGTCTCAAGGGCACCTTGCCCTTGCAGTCTCTAACCAGGTCAAAGAGCTTCATAACGAGGTCTCCGTTGCCCTCCCATCTATCCATCTCTATCACAAAGCTGAGAGAGGATGGAAGGGTCTTAAACCTAAACCTGCCCTCTGCCTCGCTAAGGGGCACCATCTCTTCAGCCAGCACCTTGTTGGTGCCCTCAGAGGCGCTATCAGAGTCAACCCTTCCCTTCACCACAAAAGGCTCCTCGTTCACACTAAGGGCAAGCTCAACCTCACGGTAGAGGGAGGGAAACACCACAACCTCAAGGGAAGAGGTTGTGTCCTCAAGCTGCACTATGGCCATCCTCTCCTTCTTCTTGGTTGACAGCTCCTTCTTTTTTGCCACCATACCGCACACCACCACCTCGGTTCCGTCTTTCATAGAGTGGACCCTCTCAAGAAGAAGGTCGGTGACCTCTCTGGCCCTCTCAGAGTACATCTCCATGGGATGAGAGGTGATGTAGAAGCCCAGGGCCTCCTTCTCCATGTCAAGAAGCTCCTTCTGGCTAAGGGGGGGTATCTCGGGATACCACTCTGGGATCCTGGCAGCAGCCTCCTTGCCTCCAAGGTCGAATAAAGAGACCTGACCCCGTCTTCCAGCCTTGTTTCTTCTGCCAGCTTCCTCCATGGCCTTGTCCAAGGCCCCAAGCAGCACATGTCTCTCTTTACCCGTTGACTCAAAGGCCCCTGCCTTTATGAGACTCTCAAGGGTCTTGCGGTTCACCTTGTGCAGGTCCACCCGGCGGCAGAAGTCGTAGAGGGACTTGAAGGGCCCTTTGGCCGCCCTCTCCTTCACTATGCTCTCAACAGCAGCCTCTCCAACGTTCTTGATGGCGGCAAGGCCAAACCTCAGAGAGTTCCCCTTCACCGAAAAGGTGACGTCGCTGTCGTTGATGTCAGGGGGCAACACCTCTATCCCCATGTCGGCGCACTCTTTGATGTATTTGTAGATCTTATCGGTGTTCCCCATGTCTCCCGATATGAGGGCGGCCATGAATGCAACGGGATGATGCGCCTTCATGTAGGCGGTCTGGTAGGCGATCATGGCGTAGGCCGCAGAGTGCGACTTGTTGAAGCCGTAGCCTGCAAACTTCTCCATGAGGTCAAAGATCTCTCTGGCCTTCTCCTCAGGAACCCCGTTCTTGAGCGCCCCCTCCATGAACCGGGAACGCTCCTTCTGCATAAGCTCGGGCTTCTTCTTGCCCATGGCCTTTCTAAGCAGATCCGCCTGTCCCATGGTGTAGCCAGCCAGGGCGACGGCTATCTGCATAACCTGCTCCTGGTAAAGGATTATGCCGTAGGTCTCCTTCAAGATGGGTTCAAGCTGGGGCAGGGGGTAGGTCACCTCCACCCTGCCGTGGCGTCTGTTGATGTAGTCGTCAACCATGCCGCTCTCCAGAGGACCGGGACGGTAGAGGGCCACAAGGGCGATGATGTCTTCAAAGCGTGAGGGCTGCATCTTCTTGATGAGCTCGCGCATCCCAGAGCTCTCAAGCTGAAAGACCCCTGTGGTCTGGCCGCTGCACAGAAGCTTAAAGGTCTTCTGGTCGTCCAAGGGCAGATGGTCAAGGTCAATGGAGTCAACCTCTTTGTAGCGCTCTGCCAGTTTAACCGCCATGTCCAGAATGGTGAGGGTCTTAAGGCCCAGAAGGTCCATCTTAAGAAGCCCCAGCTCTTCAACCTCGTCCTTTGCGTACTGGGTCACCACCTCGCCGTTCCCCTTGTCAGAGGCCTTGTAAAGGGGAAGATACTCGGTCAAGGGCGCAGGGGTTATCACCACCCCTGCGGCGTGTGTTGAGGCATGACGGTAGAGCCCCTCAAGCCTCTGGGCAATCTCAATAAGCCGTTTAACCTCGGGCCTCTCCTTCATCATCTCTGTTAGCTTGGGCTGCTCCTCCAAGGCCTTCTGGATGGTGCTTGAAAGGGGCGGAATCAGCTTTGCAATGGTGTCAACCTCGCCGTAGGGCAGGTTTAAGGCCCTGCCGACGTCCCTCACCACCGCCCGGGCAGAGAGGGTTCCAAAGGTGATGATCTTGGCAACGTTCTCTTCGCCGTAAAGCTGGCGCACGTGCTCAACCACCTCGTCCCGGCGGTTCATGCAGATGTCAACATCAATATCGGGCATAGAGATACGCTCGGGGTTGAGAAACCTTTCAAAGAGCAGATGGTAGCGCAAAGGATCAATAGAGGTTATCCTTAGAGCGTAAGAGACCAGACTGCCAGCGGCAGAGCCCCTGCCCGGGCCAACGGGAATCCCCTTTCTCTTGGCAAAGTCTATGAACTCCCACACAATCAAGAAGTACCCCGCAAAGCCCATATCCTCTATTATGGTGAGCTCTGTCTCAAGTCGCTTCTGGTACTCTTCAAAGGGAATGGTGGAATCAAGCTCTCCTGCATCTCTGCGTCGCTCAAGCCCACCTCTGGCCAGCTCTTCAAGGTAGGTGTGCAGGGTGTAGCCCGAGGGCACCTTGTACTGGGGCAGCTTGTACTGGTGCATGGTGAACTCAAAGTTGCACCTGTTGGCTATCTCAACGGTGTTCTTCACCGCCTCTTCAAAGTCGCTGAAAAGCTCGGCCACCTCCTGAGGAGAGCGCAGGTAGAGCTGATTGGTTGACATGCGCATACGGTCGGTGTCGTCAACGTGCTTTCCCGTCTGAATGCACAGGAGCACATCGTGGGCCTCGGCGTCTTCAGGGTCAAGGTAGTGGCAATCGTTGGTCACCACCAGGGGCAGCCCAACCTCGTTGGCCAAGGAGATGAGCTGGGCGTTGGCCTCCTCCTGCTCTTCCAGGCCGTTTCTCTGAATCTCAATGTAGAAGTTTCCCTCGCCAAATATCTCGGCGTACTCCTGGGCCCTTCGTTTGGCCTTGTCGTAGTTGTTGTGCCTGATTAGCCAGGGAATCTCCCCTTTGAGGCAGGCAGAGAGACCGATAAGCCCCTCACTGTGCTCCCTCAGCAGCTCTCTGTCTATCCGGGGCTTGTAGTAGAAACCCTCAAGGTAGGCAGCAGAAGAGAGTTTAACCAGGTTTTTGTAGCCGGTCTCGTCCTTCACCAAAAGCACCAGGTGGTAGGCGGCGTCAGAGAGACCCCTGTGGGAGTTCTTCTCAAACCTTGATTTGGGGGCCACATAGGCCTCGCATCCGATTATGGGATGAATACCTGCGGCCTTGGCCCTTTTGTAAAAGTCAACGGCTCCAAACATATTGCCGTGGTCGGTTATGGCCAAGGCGTTAAAACCGAGGTCTTTGGCTTTGGAGAAGAGACGGGGCAGGTGAATGCCGCCGTCAAGCAGGCTGTACTGGGTATGCAGGTGCAAATGCACAAAATCAGAGGCCATAATGCCTTCCTTTCAACAGCGCTGAAATTGAAGGGGGATCTCGCAAGACCCTGTAAACATTAAAGTTGCATCAAGCGCCTTCGCCTCACGAACCCCCTTCGCGGCTCCATGAAATCCAAATTTAGCCACAGTCACAAGGGGGGTCAACTCCAGCGCTAACAATGTTCAGGATCAATATCAAGAATAAGGGCAAGAGATCTCTTGATGGCGTCCATTGTGGAGAAGGCGATCTCCCCAACTTTACCCACGAATCTTTTGTGGCTAATCGCCCGGATATGGAAACAATCAACAGCCGACCTTTTCTTCAAACCGTTTTTAGCATCAGGATCCAGGATAACGAAAAATGGGTTTCCTTCCCACGAAGGCTGCGCTTCCGTCAGGGGAACGACGATCGCGAGTTTCAGGTGTTTTTCATGCCCTCCGTTCAGGACCACCACAGGCCGTTTCTTCTTGATCTCGTCGCCGATGGTGGGATCAAGATTGACCCAGTGGATTTCACCCACCTTCAAAGCCATCGCCCTCTATATCCTCAAAGAGATTTTCATAAGCTGTCTTCCCAATGCCCTCCATAGCCGCCTGCCGCATTTGCTCCCGCAGTTTTTTACGGTCTTTTTTCACCTTCTCACCCACGGCCTCGCGGACATATTCGCTTAGGCTTCTGTAATTCAGGTCCTTATAGACCTGTTTGATGAAACGGTAGTGTTTCTCGTCCAACTGAACCTTCGTCCTAATCAGCATTTGGCCCCCCTTAAAATGGGCATATCCATTTCACTAATTAAGATCTTTTGACCCCACTATCAAGGCCCAGAATAAGGCCTCTTGGTTTGTAACCCGGCAAGCCGTGAAGCGTAAGAAGGGTAGGACTGAGTGCCAAGGACTGGGTCCAGAGATCAGAAGTCAGAGGTCAGTAGTCAGAAGTCAATAGGCAGAGGTCAGCTGTCAGTAGGCGGTAGTCAGAAGTCAGTAGATTCTTAACCCTTAAAACTTGCAACTTAAAACTTCCCCATTGACACCCCATTCCACACATATTATGTGTAATCAAAACAACACCTGTGGAGGGGAATTCAGATGCCCAATGTGACCATCTCTATTTCTGAGCACCTGTTGGAGAAGGTCAGAAGGTATGCAGCCCAGCGGGGCACCTCTTTGAACAGGCTCATACGAGAGCACTTAGAAGAACTGGTGGGTTTAGAGAAAGAGCATTTGGAAAAGACCCTTGAAGAGCTGTTAGAGCTAACAGAGAAGCACGGAGGCAAAATAGAGGAGTGGAAGAGAGAAGAGCTCTATGAGGGGCGGGTATAGGGTCTTTTTTGACACAAACGTTCTTGTCTATCTTCACGACAAAAAGACCCCCGCCAAAAGGGGCATTGCAAGAGAGCTTCTGCTTCACTGGTTTCCCACGGGTAGAATGGTGGTATCCACCCAGGTGCTACAAGAGCTCTATGTGGTGCTCACTAAAAAGCTCATCCCGGCCATGCCACCTGAAGAGGCCTTAGAAGAGCTAAAAAAGCTCAGTTTAGGCGCCAAAACCGTGAGCATAAGCCCAGACATGGTCTTTGACGCTATCAGGACCCACCTTGAGAACAGAATCTCTTTCTGGGATGCCCTTATCGTAACAGCAGCGGCCTACGGCGGCTGCAAGGTTATATTCACCGAAGATCTCAATCACGGACAAACAATAAACGGGGTAAGGATAGAGAATCCCTTTAGAGGAAGCCAAAAAAGCAGGGATAGCAAAGAAGTACTGAGCGTGAGGCGTAAGGAGTCAGGAATCAGAGGTCAGTAGTCAGAGGTCAGTAGGCAGTAGTCAGAGGATTCTTAAAACTTGCAACTTAAAACTTATAAGCAACTTAACCCTTAAAACTTCCTGTCAAACCCAACAAACGCAAGCAACTCAAGAAACGCAATAAACCCAACAAACCAAACAGACCAGATAGACCAGACAAACCCATACATTGACCGGTATCGTATTGTGGTATATGCTAAAGGTATCAAAAACAGAAGCAGAAGGAAGATAGATGAAGAGAGTGGCTTTAACGCTTCGTCTTCCACCAGATATTTACGAAGAGGCGAAAGAGATCGCCAGAGGTAGAGGTAAAAGCTTCTCTGGCTACGTGCGTGAACTTCTGGAAGAAAGGCTGAAAGAGGAAAAGAAGAAGAGACTGTTTGATGCATTCTCTTTAGTTGCAGCAGATGCCGAAGAGGTTGGTGTGGAGTTCGCCTTTGAAGCCCAAAAAGAGGTTGTCTTCCCCCTATTCAAAGGCCGAACAGTTGCTCACCATATCCAAAGATAGACTAATTGAACACATAGGAACCGTAGAGCCAGAAGTGATGGATAAGATTAAAGAAGCCGTTAAAATGGTCTTAGACCTTGATTAAGAAAACCGAGCGTAAAGCGTAAGGAGTAAAGAGTCAGGGATCAGAGGTCAGTAATCAGAAGTCAGAGGTCAGAGGTCAGAAGTCAGTATATTCTTAAAACTTACAACTTAAAACTTAAAACTTATAAGCAACTTAACCCTTCACAAAACCCAATAAACGCAAGCAACCCAAGAAACGCAATAAACCCAACAAACCCAACAGACCAGACAGACCAAACAAACCAGATAGACGAGACCGACCAGACAGACCAAATCAACCAGACAGACGAGATAGACCAAACAGACCAGATAGACCAGACAAACCAACCTCACAACCCCAGCCGCTCAACGAACCATTTCACAGCTTTCTCGTGGCCAGCCCTCTCCAGCGCCACCTCAGATCCCCATGGTGGCTGCCTGATCAGCTCATTGAACTTCGGCTGATAGAGTGCATTCCATGCATGAATGAGCTGCCCGTATTCCTCTTCCAGCCTCTTCTTCTCCTCGGCACTGAGGTGATCTATCCAGTACCGCCAAACAGCCTTGTTCACCAGCTCTGATTCAAACCCAAATGAGAACATCCGCTTTTTACCTCCTTACCATTCAGCCGGTGCTTGTAACAATCCCTTTTAAGCAGGTCTCAAATTCCAACTAAGAGTGAAGATAAAAGAAGACGCAAGAGAAAGGATAGTCTTAATCCCTTTTCAGCAGGTCTCAAATTCCAACAACTGGACGGGGTGAACCCTCACTTCAAGAGTAAATATGCGTCTTAATCCCTTTTGAGCAGGTCTCAAATTCCAACCCCTTCAAGGTTCTTTGACAACGGGATATGGGTTGGTGCCGTGTCTTAATCCCTTTTGAGCAGGTCTCAAATTCCAACAAGAGAGATGAGGAAGGATGAGATAAGGGAGATATTGAGGTCTTAATCCCTTTTGAGCAGGTCTCAAATTCCAACGAGGTGTTAGGCTATGGCAAAGCGTGAGGTGTTGGAGAGAGTCTTAATCCCTTTTGAGCAGGTCTCAAATTCCAACATAGGTTGAGAGGCAGAATCACACAGAAGGGAGGAGCGGCCATGTCTTAATCTCTTTTGAGCAGGTCTCAAATTCCAACTCCCTAAAAGACCTTCGGGAAGGTGTCGAGGTCTTCAGAGGCCGTCTTAATCCCTTTTGAGCAGGTCTCAAATTCCAACCCAGAGGTGCTCCGGTTCAAGAAAGAGGAGGTGCCAGCATGAGAAGTCTTAATCCCTTTTGAGCAGGTCTCAAATTCCAACAAGAGACAGGGGTGGTGTATATCCAAGACAAATACTTCAACACGTCTTAATCCCTTTTGAGCAGGTCTCAAATTCCAACTCAAAAACTTGGCTTTTTCTTCCAACATTAGTTTCCTGTCTTCGTCTTAATCCCTTTTGAGCAGGTCTCAAATTCCAACGTGCGGGTTGTAGACCTGCGCACCTATCGGCCAGGCCCTAATTGGTCTTAATCCCTTTTGAGCAGGTCTCAAATTCCAACGCTTCTCAACCTTGGATGAAGTATTGGCCTTTAGAGAGATGTCTTAATCCCTTTTGAGCAGGTCTCAAATTCCAACGTGCGGGTTGTAGACCTGCGCACCTATCGGCCAGGCCCTAATTGGTCTTAATCCCTTTTGAGCAGGTCTCAAATTCCAACGCTTCTCAACCTTGGATGAAGTATTGGCCTTTAGAGAGATGTCTTAATCCCTTTTGAGCAGGTCTCAAATTCCAACCCACAGACGAAGTCATCCTCATCCAAACTCCTGGTCTTGGAGTCTTAATCCCTTTTGAGCAGGTCTCAAATTCCAACATGTAGTTGCCTTTAGAGAATTGATTAACAATTTGGGTGAGTCTTAATCCCTTTTGAGCAGGTCTCAAATTCCAACAAACTAATCATCCTTACAGGTAACCCCAAGCAATGGTATGGTCTTAATCCCTTTTGAGCAGGTCTCAAATTCCAACGAAAAAAGAGAGTGGGAAGGTTGCAAAGTAGTGCTAAGCTATAGTCTTAATCCCTTTTGAGCAGGTCTCAAATTCCAACGAGAGAGATGGGATGACCAAACAAGAAGCACAGAAGTTTGTGTCTTAATCCCTTTTGAGCAGGTCTCAAATTCCAACAGAGGAGGAGAGGATGAGATATTATGGGAGCGTGAGGCACCGTCTTAATCCCTTTTGAGCAGGTCTCAAATTCCAACTATTTCAAAGGAGGGAACCATAATGACTGTAACAGATTTCGTCTTAATCCCTTTTGAGCAGGTCTCAAATTCCAACTATTTCGTTTATTAAGTCTTCCAACTCATTATATTGTTCTTGTCTTAATCCCTTTTGAGCAGGTCTCAAATTCCAACGAGAGAGATGGGATGA
>JALWSI010000007.1 GCA_027080315.1 bacterium
ACATGGAGGGACTCTGGTGAGGATAACCCTCATTACCATATTCCCCCAGGTGGTTGAGCTTGCCTCTTTCAGCATCCTCAAGATAGCCCAAGAGAAGGGACTTATTGAGCTAAAGGCCATAGATCCCCGGGACTTCACCCACGACCTTCACCGCACCGTGGACGATGCTCCCTTTGGAGGGGGAGCGGGAATGGTGATGAAGCCAGAACCGCTGATCAAGGCCATTGAGAAGGCACGACATGAGAGCCCGAACTCTCCTGTCTATCTCCTCTCGCCAGGAGGAAAGCGGTTCACCCAGAGAAGAGCAGAAGAGTGGTCAAAGCTGCCAGGCCTCACCTTGGTGTGCGGAAGATACGAGGGAATAGACGCAAGGGTGGAGAAACACGTTGATGGCCTCATCTCTCTGGGAGACTTTGTGCTAAGCGGAGGAGAGTTGGCTGCAATGGCCATGGTGGATGCGGTATGCAGATTGGTGCCCAAGGTTGTGGGAAAAGAGGAGTCGCTGAAGGAAGAGAGTTTCGTGGAGGGGCTTCTTGAGTACCCACAGTACACCAGGCCTGCAGACCTTAACGGCGAAAAGGTGCCTCAAGTGCTTCTTTCGGGAAACCACGCAGAGATCGCCCGTTGGAGAAGAGCCCAACAACTTCGCTTAACCTGGGAGAGAAGGCCAGATCTCTTGGCAACAGCCCCCCTCACCACCCAAGACCGAAAAGAGCTAAGCAGAATCATCACCGGCGAATCATGAGAAGACCCAACTTCGGACTGGCGGTTATCCATCATCCCGTTTACGACAAGAATCGGCGGGAGATTGTTGCGTCAATAACAAACCTTGATATCCACGACCTCTCCAGATTAACCAAAACCTACGGGGGAAGCTTTGTTGCCATGGTGACTCCCATCCGGGCCCAACAGGAGATGATTCAACGGATAATTGACCACTGGAGAACCGGATTCGGCAGCAGATACAACCCTACAAGGTTTGAGGCCTTAGAGGTGGTGAGGGTTGCCTCAACCTTAGAGGAGCTTGTAAAAGAGGAGGGGTTGAGGGAGAAGGTGGTGCTGGTGGCCACCTCTGCCCGAAGGGGAGAGTCTCCAAAGCAGATCACCTGGAGAGATGCCCATAAGATGGTATGGGAAGGAGAGGTGTTTCCCCTGTTCCTATTGGGAACAGGTTGGGGTATATCAGAGAGGCTTTTAAGGGGTTGCCATTACCGGCTCCCTCCTATAGAAGGCGTAGATTCGTACAACCACCTGTCGGTGAGGTGCGCAGCGGCCATCATCGTTGACAGGGTGGTAGCTGGAAGAGAGAGATAAAGGGGGTAGAAGAGATGAGCCAGCAGATACTTGACCTGATTGAAGAGAGATACATCAAGGATGTACCCACCTTCTCTGTTGGAGACACGGTTAGGGTCTTCTTCAGGATCCGGGAAGGAGAGAAAGAGAGGGTGCAGCCTTTTGAGGGAACCGTAATCAAGATTCAGGGGGCAAGGCATCGCAAGACCTTCACAGTAAGGCGTATCTCAGGGGCCGTGGCGGTTGAGAGAACCTTTCCCCTCTATTCTCCAAGGTTAGAGAAGGTGAACGTGCTTCGCTACGGCAAGGTGCGCAGGGCCAAGCTCTATTACCTGAGAGAGCGCCGTGGCAAGGCCGCCAGGGTGAAAGAGAGATACCTCTCACCTGAAGAGCGCGCCATGCTCAAGAAAGGCAAGGTTCAGAAGGAGAAGGTTGTTGAAGAGGCTGCTCCGGTAGAGGCCCCGGTGGCAGAGGCCCCTGCGGAGGCAACCCAGGAGACAAACGAGTAGTTATGAGGTGAGGAGGAACGGGATTGATCCCCGGTTCCTCCTTATTCACCTTTACGGGATTGACGGGGCAAAACCCGTTTGCTACATGGCATCCTGCCCAGTGGGCCGCTAGCTCAAGTGGCAGAGCAACGGCCTTTTAAGCCGTTGGTTCCAGGTTCGAGTCCTGGGCGGCTCACCAAATAGCCGGTGCGTCCCCTTCGTCTAGCCCGGCCCAGGACACCGCCCTTTCACGGCGGCGACGGGGGTTCAAATCCCCCAGGGGACGCCATTTTTATTCTGCCTTCTCCCAGCTATAGGTGCCAATAACCTCAAAGTCATTGAGCCGAACCACACGGCTCCAGTACCTGCCAGAACCAAGGTTCCTCCATATGGTGGTTGGAAGCTGAAAACTCCCCCCGCTGGCAAACCCGCCAGCGGCAGGTCGAAACGCAGGACCAAGTCCCACCTGGATCAGGTGTTCGCCTTCGCCATCCCAGGTGAAGCAAGGCGGCTCTTTCGCCACTCCAATATCCTGATACTCAACATCAAAGGCCCTGCTCTCAAGCCAAGACGCAACTTTGAAAGAAAGCCCTATCTGCCAACGAGAGAAATGCC
>JALWSI010000008.1 GCA_027080315.1 bacterium
GTTCTCCTGATGTGGGTATTGATACAAACCCTTTGACGTTGTAGGTGCCGCCGACAGCAAGCTCTTTGTATGTGATGTTCTCTTTTTCAACGGGGGCAGCAGCCATAAGGGCCCTTCTTCCCCTTGACTCTTTGTAGAGAACCGCCTTTCTCAAGGGCTCTATGGGTCTCACCCATATGGGGGAGGGTTCCGGGGGGTATAGCCTTCTTCCAGGTTTGGTGGTGGAGAGCCGTAGCTCCACATTTGACCAGTTCTCTCCGGTGCTCTGCCCGCATTTGGCCATCATAGAGAAGCTCAGGCTTCCTGCTTTGGTTAGTACAGCCTTGTAAACCGGTCTCCACCATGCACGGCGGGTTATGAAGCTCACCTTCATTATTCCTTTACCCCTGCCTTTGACGTGGGCGAAGACCTCAAAGCCCTTCTGGTTTTTCAGGTTGTTCAGTTTTTCCTGCTTGCTTTGTAGCTCTTTCTCTATCTCCCTTTGTCTTACCTTGCTTCGTGATAGCCATTGTTCAAGCTTGCCCTCTCTCTCCATAACGGTGGAAAGTGGGATGAGCTTGGGCTGTTTGGTCTTCTCTTCAGAGCCTGCCATGAACTCTATTAGCTTCTCTATGAGCTTCACCCTTAAATCTATAGCCTTCTTTTCGGTCTTGAGAACGATGATGTCTCTTTCAAGGTCCTCTATCTCTTCGTCGTTCTTTATGGGGATTGCTTCGTATCCCAGAAGTGATACAGACGAGCTCAATAGTGATACCTGGTAGCTGTTCTTGGCGTCTCGTGGTATTGTGCAGAGCTCTATCCGGGTCTGGCCTTTCACAACCTTTATGGCTCCCTCCTTAACCACCTCTGCAGAGTGGGGGTAGAGAGTGACTTCAACCACCTTCATCCCACCCCATGCAGGGAGAGATAGGAGAGTAATAAGCAACCCTATAAGCACTGCGTTATTTCTGATTCTTCTCATCTTTACCTCCTTTCAATTCGTCGCGGCATATCAGCTCAGAGGCAGAGGCTATACGATCAATGAATAGAATGCCGTCTAAGTGGTCTATCTCGTGCTGCAGAGCCACGGCCTCAAGGTTTTTAGCCTCAATTTCAACTTCCCTCTCGTTTCTGTCCCATCCCCTAACCACCACGTATCTGGCCCTCTTCACAAAAGCCACGTACTCAGGGAGGCTCATGCAGCCTTCTCTTGTGATCTTCTCTCCCTCGGCATGGACGATCTCTGGGTTAATCAGCTCAATGAGGCCGTGGTTCTTTCTTTTGTACCTCTTGTTTCTTGAGACATCCACCACTATCACCCTAACCGATTCACCCACTTGAGGGGCAGAGATGCCCACTCCGTGAGGGGCAGCACACATGGTCTCTACAAGATCATCTACCAACGAGATGGTTGAGCCGTTTATGTTCTTTATGGGCTTGCACACCCTTCTGAGAACGGGATCGGGATAAAGGACAATCTCTCGTTTAGCCACAGTCTCTCCTCAATTTGGTATTTTTACATCTGGGCTGTGGTGACCTCTCTTAGCCCAACGTCCAACTTTAGCTCTTCTTCCACCTTTTTCAGGTCTTTCTCCAGCTCTTCCACATTGGTCTCTGGCGGTATGTCAACCTCCAGAACCATAGAGAACACATTGGGCCTTCCTTTGCGCCTGAGTAGCTTTGTCTTGACGTTTGCAATGTTTACACCGTAGGTGGCCAAGGTGGATGAGATACGATGGACAATACCCACCCTATCTTCTCCAAATACAGAAACCACGTATCTTTCAGCGTCCATCCATTTGCTGGTGTCAAGCTCCTCGTCTCCCACCACCTCAAAGGTGACCCTTAGCTCTACGCTTTTTGCCGCCTCCTTTATTCTTTTGCCAAACTCTTCCTCCGATAAGGCAGGGGGTGGTTCCACAATGAGGATCATGGCAAACTGGTTCTTCAATATGGTCATGCTTGAGTCTTCAATGTTGCACCTCATTTCACTGAGAGCCTTTGAGATGGCTGCCACCAGACCTGGTCGGTCTTTCCCCACGGCAAAAAGAACAATATGCTTCTTCTCCATAATACCCCTCCTTCGTAAGCTCCACCAGTGCAGGGTTAACATAAAGCCCTACTGCTAACAAGGGAAGGGCGCCTTTTCCCCTTCTTTCCTTATTCTCTTGAGATTGCCTCTTCTCACTATCAGAGCTGGAGGGTATATCGGCTTTTATGGAGAGAGTGATAATTGATAAGAGATCGTTCTTCATAACCGTCTTTGAGCTTTTGCTGAAAAGGTTTGGCCCCCAGCACTGGTGGCCTGGGGACTCTCTCTTTGAGATCATGGTTGGGGCCATACTCACCCAGAACACCGCATGGAGCAACGTTGAGAAGGCCATTGCGAATCTCAAAGCCTTTAAGGTG
>JALWSI010000009.1 GCA_027080315.1 bacterium
AGGGGAGGGAATAGAGGGGATAATCAAGATTAAGGGAAGACTTTTGCCTTCTCTTTCCAGATTGCATCTTGAGGCTATCGGAAAGATTCCAAGGGGCGAGCTGCTTTTTGGCAACATCTACCTTGACCTTTCAGAAACCCCTTTAAGCCTTGCCTGCTCCCTTGACTCCCACGTTGGGGAAAGAAGGATGAATCTCTCTCATTGTTCCCTTGGTCTTAAAAACCTTGGCACCATTAAGGGTGAAGGCAGCCTATCTTTTGAGCCATTTAGTCTTAATGGCCGGCTCAGGCTTGAGCCCACCAAGATTGCTCCTCTATTCTCAACCTTTTTAGTGGAGCCTTTCAGGAACGAGCATCCTGTGCTGGGGGAGCTGGAAGTTGGAGGAAAGGTAGGAGCAGAGGCCGGTCTTAGCTTGGGGGCAAAAGGATGGATGGTTAAGGGCAGGGTGAACTGGAATGGAAGCCTGAATCTTGGTACCAAGGGGCTCTATTTTAGGGGTGTTCACCTCAACCTTCCAGTTTGGCTCTCAGGTGTGAAAGCCCCTGAACGGAGAGGCCTTAGGGGTGAACTTGCAATAAAAGATCTCACAGTGCCCCTCCTGGAGCAGCGATCTCTTGCGCTCTCCCTTGAGGCTCATCCCAACAAGCTGTTGGTGAAGGGCTCATCGTTGAGGGTGCTGGAAGGTAAGGTGGCTTTTGTCCCCATTGAGCTTAAATGGCAGAGGGAATTTTATGCCAAAACCAGCCTCTCTTTGCATGGTTTGGATCTGTCAGGCTTTCTTCCTTTGCCTAAGGGTGAAAAGCTGCTTATGGAGAGCCCAGGGCTTCAAGTTGAGCTTGAGAGGGGAAATCTGCTTTGTAAAGGCAACATCTCTATTTCTGGTTTTGGGGGCAGGATCAAGGTGTGGGGCATAGAGGCCAAAAACCTCTTCTCCCCAGCTCCATTATTGAGTCTTAACGCCAGATGGGAGGGGATTGATCTTGAGCGTCTAACCAAGGGCACCTCTTTTGGGAGGATAACGGGAAGGCTTGCAGGGGAGATTAGAGGCCTGCAGATAGCCTATGGACAGCCCCAGGCCTTTGAGTTGGTTATGGAGAGCGTTCCTGGTGACCCTCAAAGGATCAGCGTGAAGGCGGTGGAGAACATTGCAGAGATCAGCGGCTCAACCAGTCCCTTTGTAGGTCTTGCAGGGGGTGTTGCCTCTCTTTTTCACAGCTTTCCTTACAGCAAAATAGGGGTGAGGGCTACCTTGAAGAACGACCAATTTCGCATCTGGGGAATTGCCCATAAGGGTGACAGCTACTACCTTGTGAAGAGAGGCTTGTGGGGAGTTGATGTGGTGGTGCGGGACCCCGGCAAACCCATAGGCTTCAACGAGATGCTGAGGAGGATAAGAGAGGTGATGAGTTCAAAGGAGAGATCTGTTATTAAGTAGTCCACACTTTAGCTAAGGAGGTTTGAAATGAAAGGAAGAACCGTTCTTTTTGGAGCCGTTCTGATGGCCCTTGCGGCCTGTGTTACCGTTAACATCTACTTTCCTACCGAAAAGGTTGAGTCGGTGGCAGACGAGATAGTGAAGGAGATTAGGGGTGGTTCGGCCGATGTGAAGATGAAGGAAGAACAGAAGAAACCCGGAGATAGCTCATGGTTTGAGGGGGTGCGTTTTGCATTTGCCCCTTCAGATGCCTGGGCTGCCGATGTTACCACTGTCTCTAACCCCACAATCAGGGCTTTGAAGGAGAGGATGAAGAGGCGTTTTGCGCTTTTGAAGCCCTACCTGCTCAGGGGAGTGGTTAAGGAGAACCCCAATGGCTATATCTCTCTTGGCAACACCACCGGTTTGAGCCTGAAGGAGCAGCGGAATCTGAAGGTGTTAATCGGGGCAGAGAACAGGGACAGAGACGCTCTCTACACCGAGGTGGCCAAGGCTTTGAATATTGATCCTGCCGAGAAGAGCAAGGTGGCCGAGATATTTGCCAGAGAGTGGATGAAGAGCCTGAAGTGAGGTGTTTACTTTCAGCACTCCTCATAAGCTCAGTTATTAGGAGAGATCAAGTATTCGCAGGCGCCGTCGGAGAAACGGGCCCTGAAGGTGCCCCGGTCTATTCCATCCCCTCCGTCTAAGATTTTGTCCAGCTGATTCATAATCTTTCTGCGGTCGCCATTGTCTGAAGAGAAGAAAAGGACATTAACACCTGCCGAGCTGTCAATGGAGTTGTAGTCAAACACATCGCCGTCGTTGTCGTATAGGTAGAACTTCTTGCCGGTGGAAGAGGTGTTGGAGGTATTGCTTGAGAGAGGACACCTGCCTGAACCTTCGTAGTAGGGTCCATCCCATCCATCATCCTC
>JALWSI010000010.1 GCA_027080315.1 bacterium
CTTAGCGGCGGAGTGGGGGTTCGCTCCAGACCGTGGACAGAAGATTCCCAGATGGGGCCCTGAACCGTTGAAGACGATGAGGGGAGGGAGACCTACTGGCATAGCACCTCCCACATCATGGCTGCCGCTGTGCAGGATCTCTTTCCAGGGGTTCAGGTTACCATAGGGCCCGCAATAGAGAAGGGTTTTTACTACGACTTTGATTACAAGCGCCCATTCACCCCAGAGGATCTTGAGAAGATAGAGAAACGAATGGAAGAGCTCATAAAAGAGGATCATCCTTTCATTCGTAAGGAGGTCTCAAGGGAAGAGGCCATAACCCGCTTCAAAGAGATGGGAGAGCATTACAAGGTTGAGCTTATTGAGGAGCTCCCCGAAGGAGAAACTATCTCCCTTTACGAAAGCGGACCATTCGTTGACCTCTGCCGCGGCCCCCACATCACCAGCACCGGAAAGATCGGGGCGGTTAAGCTGTTGAGTGTGGCTGGTGCCTATTGGAGGGGAGATGAGCGAAACCCAATGCTGCAACGCATCTACGGAATCTCCTTTCCCTCAAAAGAGGAGCTTGATGAGTATCTGAACTTCCTTGAAGAGGCCAAACGCAGAGACCACAGGCGCTTAGGTAGAGAGCTTGACCTCTTCAGTATAAGGGATGAGGTTGGTCCAGGCTTTGTGATCTACCATCCAAAAGGCGCCTTGGTGAGAACCCTTCTTGAGAACTACGAAAAGGAAGAGCATCTCAAGCGGGGATACGATATAGTGATTGGCCCCATGTTGCTTAAGGCAGGTCTATGGGAGCAATCCGGCCATATGGATCACTACCGGGAGTTCATGTACTTCACCGAGGTTGACGACGAGATCTACGGCATTAAGCCCATGAACTGTATCTCCCACATACTGATCTACAAATCCCGCATTCGCAGCTACCGAGATCTGCCCATAAGGTACTTTGAGCTGGGCACGGTGCATCGCCACGAGAAGTCTGGGGTTCTTCACGGGCTTCTCAGAGCAAGGGCCTTCACCCAAGACGATGCACACATCTTCTGCACCCCTGATCAGTTACAAGACGAGATCGTTGGGGTAATGGAGTTCATAGACGAGGTGATGGGGGTTTTCGGCTTCTCTTATGAGGTAGAAATCAGCACGAGACCGGAGAAATCCATAGGCAGCGATGAGATATGGGATAAAGCCACAAACGCTTTGAAAGACGCCTTGGAAAAGCTGGGAATGCCCTACGACATCTGCGAAGGAGAAGGGGCCTTCTATGGCCCCAAGATAGATGTAAAACTCACAGATGCCATTGGAAGAAAGTGGCAGTGCGGCACCGTGCAGTGCGACTTTGCCCTTCCCGAGCGATTTGACGTAACCTACGTGGACTCAGATGGTGAGAGAAAGCGCCCTGTGATGATCCACAGGGTGATTCTGGGCTCAATAGACAGGTTCCTTGGGGTTCTTATTGAACACTACGCAGGAGCCTTTCCCACCTGGCTCGCTCCAATACAGGCCAGGATCATGCCCATCACAGATGCCCAGGCAGAGTATGCCAAAAGCGTTTTAGAGAAGATGAAGGCTGCAGGCATAAGGGCCGATGCCGATCTAAGAAACGAGAAGTTGAATCTTAAGATCCGAGAGGCACAGGTAGAGAAAGTGCCCTACATGTGCATTGTGGGCAAAAGGGAAATGGAAGCCGGTACCCTGAGCCTGAGAAGCAGGAAAGAGGGGGATCTCGGCGTCTTCTCTGTGGGCGATGTGGTTGGACGTATTCTTGAAGAGATAGAGTCTAAAAAGTGAACCTTTAAGGAGGGTTATTACACAGCGTGAGAATGATGGGAGTTCCGGTACCGCCGAATAAGGATGACTCAAACATCCGGTGCAACGAGAACATAAACGCCTCTGAGGTGAGGGTGGTGGACGCAGACGGCAACCAGTTGGGCATTCTTCCCATTCATGAGGCGTTAATGTTGGCCAGAGAGAAGGGCTTGGACCTGGTAGAGGTTGCCCCTAATGCCTCTCCCCCAGTTTGCCGCATAGTGGACGTTGGCAAGTTCAAGTACCAGCAGCAGAAGAAGGCCCAAGCCGCCAAAAAGAAGCAACACGTGATCCAGGTTAAAGAGATCCGTATGCGTCCCAAGATAGATCAGCACGACTACAACGTTAAGTTGAAGCACCTCAGGCGTTTTCTTGAGGAAGGAAACAAGGCCAAGGTGACCGTGCGCTTCAGGGGACGAGAGATGGCCTTTGTGGAAGCGGGCCACGAGGTGATTCAGCGCTTGGTTGAGGATCTAAGCGACATTGCCACCATTGAGAAGCTTCCAGAGATGGATGGCAGATTCATGGTGGCTGTCTTCTCTCCCAAACAGCAGGACAAGGTGAAGAAGGGCTCAAAAAAGGCCGCTGAAGAGAAGAAAGATTCAGAGTCTTAAGAGCTTAAGAAAGCTCTACAAAGGAGAATGTGATGAAGAGAGTAAGGCTTAGAACCACCTCAGAACTCCTCTACCCGGTGCCGGTGGTACTTGTCACCTGTCAGGGGCTCAGCGGTCCTCCCAACATAATAACCATAGCCTGGACAGGCATCATCTGCTCGGATCCTGGACTGGTACACATAAGCGTTCGTCCTCAGCGTTATTCGTACAGACTCATCAAAGAGAGAGGCGAGTTTGCCATAAACATCCCAACTGCCGCTCAGGCACAACAGGTTGACTACTGCGGGGTGGTCTCAGGAAAGGAAGTGGACAAGTTTAAAGAGTGTGGATTCACTCCCATACCCGGAGAAACCATAGGTGTTCCTTTGATTGCTCAATGTCCCGTGGGCATGGAGTGCAGGGTGGTACACTCTTTAGAGGTGGGGGTTCACACCCTCTTTATTGGCGAGGTCACTGCTGTAAGGGCAGACGAGAACGTGGTTGAGAGGGATACCTTAAGCTTTAACAAGGTGGATCCTTTGGTCTTCTTCCCTCCAACCTCAAGCTACGGCACCATGAAGGAGCTCATTGGGAGCTACGGTTTTTCAAAAAAGAGGCCCCACTGATGGAGAACTACATTGAGACATCTGTGCTGCTTTTGGCCCTTACCAAAGGCCAAGGAGCCGAGAGAGCCAGAGAGGTTCTCTCAGATCTGAAAGAGAACGCAGCGGTATCAGACCTGGTGCTCTCAGAGATCTACAACCTCCCTGAGCCCATGAAGGATCGTTCAACCAAGCTGGTGGTTGAGCTTCAGCTTCCATCAATGCGGCTCTCCCCCTCCTGCTTCTCCCTTGCAGAGAAGTACCTTTACAACCGGGTGATGGAGGGGCCACTTAGGGACTGGGGGCTTCACCTCGCCACAGCGTCTGTTAGAGGATTCAAAAATATAGTTACGGCAGATACCCTTATCGCCTCTACCCTCCTTGAGGGCACAAACTCCATAAACAAGAGAGAGGGCTATTCAGAGATATCTGCTATCCTTTTGGAGTGGACAGAAGGCGAGGAAAGAGAACGCTGGTTTAGCGAACTGCGCAAGATCAGGGAACTATCCTACCAAGCCACCTCAAAGAGGGGGCTTAAAGATACCCTGAAGGGAATAGAAACCTCAGCCCTCCACCTCATGAAAGAGAAGTCTGTATCAATAGAGAGAATAGGGAGTATTGAGATTTTCTGAGCTTCAAGAGGCCCTTGATCTTTTAGGCATAAGCGGTGCCCAGAACCTTGAAGAGGTGAAGAGGATATACCGAAAAAGGATTAAGGGCCTTAAAGAAGAAGAGCTTAGACCCTACATAGAAGCCTACAAGAAGGTGGTCCTATTCTGCGAATCTTACCCCTTCTCTTTCACAAAAGAGGAGTTTTTAAAGGCCTTTCCCCAAGAGCGTCTCAGGAGGTTCATGGAGGGACACCCTCTTTGGCCCAACGGTGAGGAAGAGTGAAGGGCATACTCTACGTGGTAGCCACACCCATTGGCAATCTGAAAGACATCACCTTAAGGGCCATTGAGGTGCTGAAGGCTGTTGATCTCGTTCTTGCTGAAGACACCAGAAGGTCCAAGGCCCTTCTGAACCATCTTGGAGTATCCTGCAGAGTAGTGAGCTGTTACGGGGAGAGAGAAGAAGAGCGGGTGCCCATGGTGTTGGATCACCTGTCAGAAGGAAAGTCTGTAGCTCTCCTCAGCGACGCAGGAACACCAACTATATCCGATCCTGGTTCCCTGTTGATCTCAAAGGTGTGGGAGGCAGGCTACAAGGTGGTGCCCATACCTGGACCATCTGCCCTGCTTGCAGCCCTCATGGCAGCGGGCCTGGAGCCCAAGCCTTTCACCTTCTGGGGATTCCCCCCGAGGAAGCGGGGAGAGTTTATCTCTTTTTTGGAAAGGGAGAGAAAGAGAAAGGAAAGAAGTATATTTTACCAGTCTCCCAACCGCCTTCTAAACACCCTTGAGGCACTTCTTGAGGTGTGGGAAGACCGTTTTGCCGTGGTGGCAAGGGAACTAACGAAGATGCACGAGGAGCTTCTTAGAGACAGGATATCCAGGCTTATTCAACACTTCTCCGAAACCACCCCAAAAGGAGAGGTGGTGCTAATTGTGGAAGGGTACCAAGAGAATCAAGAGGATGTGGAAATAGAGAGTCTGAGAGAGATGTACAACCAGCTGCTCAAGGCAGGACTCAGCTCAAAGGACGCTGCGAAGGCCCTTCATGCTCTCTTTGCCATTCCAAAGAGAAGGGTGTATGAGTTGGCCCAACACCAGATGGAGGAGAAACCCTGATGGCAAGATACTACAGGGAGTGGGAGATGAGATACACCTTTTGGCCCAAAGGAGACGCCTTTGGGTACGGGCTTTCTGTAGATAACTCGCCTATCATGCTGAAACAGAAGCTCTCAGAGGATCGGATTAGGACCCTAAGGGTGCAGCTTCACCTTTTTGAAGAGAAGTACTCCATGAGCTCTGACAGGTTCTTCTCCCTTTACCGAAAGGGTGAGATGGGGGCAGTTGAAGAGTTTGACACCTGGGCAGAACTCTTTGTGGAGTATCTCTACTGGAAGAAACAGGCCTGAATGGAGCAAAGCCTGCCTCGTTTCCTGGCAGACGTGATGCTGGGAAGACTGGCTCGCTGGCTCAGGATATTTGGCTACGACACTGCGTATCTGCACAGATCAGAGGACGACTTTCTGATATACTTAATCCTTGAAGACCCTAAACGCACCCTTTTAACCCGTGACGTGGAGCTGGCCACCACTCCGCTACTGGCTGACAACAAGGCCTTTCTTGTTAAATCCACCAACTTGGCTGAGCAGATAGAGGAGCTAAGAACCGCTTTCTCAATAGCTCCTCGCAAACCCGCCATGTGCGCCCATTGCAACAGAAGGCTGGTAACTGTAGAGAAGGAGAGAGTTGTTGATGCCGTTCCCCAGTACATCCTGCTCAACAGGGATAGCTTCTGGAGGTGCCCTTTGTGTGAAAGGGTCTATTGGGAAGGCACCCATCAGGAGGGAATGAACAGGTTTTTGGGATACAACATTTGGGGTGAGGCTTGAAAGACATACAGAACCAGAGGGACCACAGAAAGATCTCAATTGACAGGGTGGGAGTGCGCAACCTGCGCTATCCCATCACCGTCTTTGACAAGGCCCACAAAGAGCAGCCCACAGTGGCAGAGATAACCCTATCAATAGGCCTCCCCCACGAGTACAGGGGCACCCACATGAGCAGGTTTATTGAGATTCTCAACGAGTATCGCTGGGGTATCCATGTGGCCAGTGTGCAAGAGATACTTTTGAAGATGAGGGAGAGGCTCCCTGCCCACTCTGCCCATCTTGCCATAAACTTCCCCTACTTCCTTGAGAAAACCTCGCCTGTTTCACGAGAGAGGAGCCTTATGGGCTATCAGTGCAGACTAATAGCCTCTTTACAGAACTCAAACGAGGTTGATCTACAGGTGGGGGTGGAAGTGCCGGTGATGACCCTATGTCCTTGCTCAAAAGAGATAAGCAGATACGGCGCCCATAACCAACGCTGCATTGTTGACATACTGGTCAGGTTTGAGAGGCTGGTATGGATAGAAGAGCTCATTGAGATTGCAGAGTCATCGGGCAGCTCTCAGGTCTATTCTCTACTAAAAAGGGAAGACGAAAAATTCCTAACTGAACACGCCTACGAAAACCCTGCCTTTGTTGAGGATGTGGTGAGGGACGTGGCTGTCAATATGGAGAAGGACTCCCGAATAACCTGGTTCTCGGTAAAAGCGGAGAGTATGGAGAGCATACACAACCACAATGCCTTTGCGTGGATCTCACGGAAGAGAGAGGGGAATAGATGGGTAAGAGAGCCCTTGTAAAGGGATCGGTTCTTCTCCTGCTACTTCTCCTCACAGGCTGCGCCTCAGGCACCTATACCTCCAGATATGGGCGTGGTGGTCCCCCTGTGGGATGGAAAGAGAGGGGCATAGCTTCGTGGTACGGAGGAAAGTTTCACGGCAGACGCACGGCAAACGGCGAGATCTACAACATGTACGACCTAACCGCCGCCCACCGCTGGCTTCCATTCGGAACCTTGGTTAAGGTCACCAACTTAAGAAACCATCGCTCGGTGATTGTGAGAATAAACGACAGAGGCCCCTTTGTTAAGAACCGCATCATTGACCTATCCTATGCTGCAGCTAAGGCCTTAGACATGATCAAAACTGGCACGGCCCCTGTGGAGATTGAAAAGCTCCCCGCCTACTACGGTGAGATAAGGATGGCTCCTGCCGAAGGCTACTACGTTCAGGCCTCATCCTTTCTATCCCGCTGGAGGGCCCAGCAGCTCGCCAACAGGTTAGCAAGGCACTTTGGCACTGTGAGAATAGAGAGGGCCAATGTGAATGGACTGATATACCACCGGGTTAAGGTAGGGCCCTACTTCTCATTGAAGGAGGCTAGAAGGGTTCAACACTGGCTGAAACGCAAAGGCTACAACGCCATTATTGCAGATTGACCCTCTCCATCATCTATGTGGAGTATTAGAAGGAGCTACTCCCATTCACCCACAAGGACACCTTTTTGCCACAAGCCGCTTCAAAGAACCCTATTCCTCTTTTTTTCTACTTCTACGAACAGGCTTACGGGGAGGCTTTTCAAAAGCGATCTCAAGAACCTCATCAAGGTGCTTCACCGGATGAAAGGTGACCTCTTTTTTCACCTCTTTGGGCATCTCCTGCAGATCGGGGGTGTTTCTCTCGGGGATAATCACGTGCTTTATCCCCATCCTTTTGGCGGCCAAGGCCTTCTCCCTCAATCCCCCTATGGGAAGAACCCTACCGGATAGGGTGATCTCCCCTGTCATGGCTACGTCCTTTCTTGCAGGCACACCTGTAAGCGCTGAAATGATTGATACGGCTATGGTGATACCAGCAGAGGGGCCGTCTTTTGGGATAGCTCCAGAAGGCACGTGTATGTGAATATCGTTGTTGTAGTAGAAGTCCTCTTTTATACCCAACTTGTCAGTTATGGTGCGAATGTAGTCCAAGGCCGCCATGGCAGACTCCTTCATAACATCACCCAGCTGACCGGTAAGTGAGAGCTTGCCCTTTCCTTTTGTCACAATGGTCTCTATCTGGATAACGTCCCCACCTGTAGGGGTCCACGCCAATCCCAATGCAACTCCTTTATCCCCATCAGAGGGTTTATCCATCTCTGGCTGGTACTTGGGAGGCCCGAGAAACTTGCTAACGTTCTTGGAGGTTACCCTAAACGGCCCCTTCTTCCCCTCAGCCAAGGCCCTGGCGTGTTTACGGCATATTGAAGAGATCTCTCTCTCCAGGTTTCTAAGGCCCGCCTCCATGGTGTAGTGCCTTATTATCTCAACTATGGCCCCGTGGGAGAAGGTGATATCCTCAGGTTTCAAGCCGTTCTCTTCAATCTGTCTTGGAATAAGGTACTTCTTGGCTATCTCTACCTTATCCTCTTCGGTGTAACCCGGCAGCTCTATCACCTCCATCCTGTCCAAAAGAGGAGCAGGAATGGTGTGAACCACGTTGGCGGTGCATATGAACATCACCTTAGAAAGATCAAAGGGCACACCCAGATAGTGATCAACAAACTGGCTGTTCTGCTCGGGATCAAGGGCCTCAAGCAGGGCAGAAGAGGGATCTCCCCTGAAGTCACTGGAGAGTTTATCTATCTCGTCAAGCATAAATACGGGATTTCTGGTTTTGGCCTGTTTTATCCCTTGAATGATCTTTCCTGGCATGGCCCCGATGTAGGTACGTCTGTGACCTCGTATCTCTGCCTCGTCTCTCAAGCCTCCTAAGGAAGCTCTCACAAAGGACCGGTTCATGGCCCTGGCGATGGACTTGCCAAGGGAGGTCTTACCCACCCCAGGAGGCCCCACGAAGCAGAGTATAGGTCCTCGGCTCTTGTTGCCTCTCAGCTTCATCACGCTGAGGTGCTCCAAGATCCTGTCCTTCACCTTCTCCAGGTCGTAGTGGTCCTCGTCTAAGATCTCTTTGGCCTTCTCAATATCAAGCCTGTCTCTGCTCTCCTTCTTCCAGGGAAGCTCCGTGAGCCACTCAAGGTAGGTGCGCACCACTGTGGCCTCAGCAGAGTCACTCATCATGCGGGCAAGGCGATTTAACTGCTTCTCGGCCTCTTTACGCACCTCTTTGGGCATACGGGCCTTCTTTATCTTCTGGCGAAACTCCTCTATCTCCTCTTCCCTGTCGTCCCCTTCTCCAAGCTCCTTCTGAATCGCCTTGAGCTGCTCCCGCAGAAAGTACTCCCTCTGCATACGCCCCATCTCTTCCCTTGCCTCTTCCTTGATCTGCTGCTGAACCGTGAGAAGCTCAATCTCCTTCATAAGGGCATGGGCCACCTTTTCTAAGCGGGCAGAGGGATCAACCGTCTCTAAGATCTCCTGGGCCACATCAGGACTTAGACCAAGGTTGGAGGCCACAAGATCCGCTATCTTGCCCATATCATCGAGGTTGTTCACCACAACCGCCATGTCCGGGGGAATGTTCTTGCCCAAAGAGATGATCTTCTCTAAGCCTTCCCGCACCGAGCGGCTCAAGGCCATATCCCTTATGGTAGGCTCTGAGGGCTCTTTCTCTCTGATCACCTCAACATCCACCACGTAGAAGGGATCTGTAGAGACGTAATCTCTTATTCTGGCCTTGGTTAACCCCTGCACAAGGATCTTTATGCGACCATCTGGAAGCTTGAGCATCCGCATGATCATGGCCACTGTGCCTACAGAGTAGATATCCTCGGGAGATGGATCCTCAATCATAGAGTCCTTCTGTGTGGCCAGCATGATCATGCGATCCTGGGACAAAGACTCATCCACAGCCTTTATTGAAGAGTCGCGTCCCACAAACAAGGGCACTATCATAAATGGGAAAACCACAATATCCCTTATGGGAAGAAGGGGCAATCGGGTTGGTATATGGA
>JALWSI010000011.1 GCA_027080315.1 bacterium
CTTTTGGGGATTAGGGCAGCGGCGGTGAGCAGATAGGCGGCAGAGGAGAGGTCTCCCGGCACCTGCCACCTTCTTGGCTCAAGGCTTCCGGGTTGCAAGATCACCCTGTTCTCCTCCCGCCACACCTTTGCACCGGCGTGTTTTAGCATCCTTTCGGTGTGATCCCTTGTGGGCATGGGTTCAACCACCACAGTCTCTCCCTCTGCGTTCAGCCCCGCAAGCAGGATGGCAGACTTCACCTGAGCGCTTGCCACCGGTAGGGTGTACTCTATGGCCTTGAGAGTGCCTCCCCGTATGGCCAAGGGGGGCAAAGAATCGTTGGCCCTGGCCATAATGTTGGCTCCCATTAGCCTCAGCGGCTTGATCACCCTGCCCATGGGCCTTCTCCTCAAAGAGGCGTCTCCTGAAAGTACCGTGAAGAGGGGAAGGGAGGAGAGGATCCCCGTCATGAGGCGGAAGGTGGTGCCCGAGTTTCCTGCATCAAGCACGGCGTTGGGCTCCTGCAGCTTTGGGACCCCCTCGCTGGTGACCACAATCTCTCTCCGCTGTTTTGAGATTCTCACCCCCAAAGCCCTTAGCACAGAGATGGTGGAGTTCACGTCGTCACTCTCAAGAAGCCCCTCTATTCTTGACTCTCCTTCTGCCAGAGCCGACAGCATCACCGCCCGGTGAGAGATGGACTTGTCACCCGGCAGGGTGTAGCTGCCTGTGAAAGGTTCCTCTCTGGGGTGCACCACTATCTCGTCCTGGGCCTCAAGGCTTCTTCTTGAGTAGCATGCCCGCTCAAGAAGGTTAAAAAGGCGTTTTTTGTCCTTCTTCTTAATTGCCTGGTGAATGCTGGCCAGCTCTCTCTGGTAGATCTCAATGTGCTCAAGCAGGTTCTCCCGGTTCTGCAAAAAGATGGCCTGCCACATTGCCGGGTTGCTGGCGGCTATGCGGGTGAAGTCTTTGAATCCCCCGCCGGTGTACTCCAGAAGGGGAGAACCGCTCTTCTGGGCCGAGATTATTGCGTTCACCAGGGCGTAGGATACCGCGTGGGGAAGATGGCTAACGGCGCTGAACACCTCATCGTGGGTGTAGGGGTCCATGGTTTCCACCTGGGCTCCCAATGACTCCCAGAAGCCCTGCACCAGCTCCATGGCGCTGGCGTCCGTCTCCTCCAAGGGGGTTAACACCACCACTGCCCCTTCAAAGAGCCCCTCTACCGCGTTCTCCACCCCGCTCTTCTCTGTTCCTGCTATGGGATGCCCCCCTACGAATGGAACGCCCTCATGGGTGCATAGCCGGTGAAGCTCTGCCACCAGCTCGCCTTTCACGCTGCCTGCGTCGGTGACCACGGTGTTTGGTGGCAGTATGGGGAGAATCTCCTCCAAAGCGAATCTTTCGGTGTCAACAGGGGAGGAGATCATCACCATCCAAGGGTTCTGCTCGTTTTTGAAAAGCTCCCTTTTAGGCTCGGTGAAGCCCCTTTGGATCAACCCCAGCTTCAGCCCCTTCTCAATGGCCTCGGTATCGGGATCCAGAGCCACAATCTTCTCTACCAAGGGAGAGTTCTTGGCACACAGGGCTATTGAGCCTCCAATGAGACCAAGACCTACCACAAGCAGGTTAACTCTCTTTGTATCCATACCAACCTCTTATCTTGCAGGGTTTTCCGCCTTTATCCAACAAAAAGGGGCCGAAGGGAAGGGGTTGTATCCCTTGCTCCTTGCCCATGGTGCTTTGATGGCCTAAGAGAGTTGGCATGATGAGGAGAGAAAGGGTTTCTCTTTGTGGCGGGGATGCCACCTCCTTTCTTGGTGAAAGGGGCTTCACCCTTATTGAGCTTCTGGTGGTGATGCTCATCTTGGGGCTTGTGGCCACCCTTTCTGGTATTCTGGTTATCAGAGGGGTTAAAGAGAATCGTCCTGTTGACTTTGAGCGCAGGTTTGTCAGAACCCTGCGCATGGCGAGACTTACTGCCATAAACAGAGGAGAACCGGTTCCTTTCGTGATAGACGCCAACACCAGAAGTTTCAGGATTGATGACGAAAAAGGGGTGAGTATTCCTGAAGAGGCTGAGATCAAGGGAGACGGCCTCTTGGAGGGAAAAGAGGGAGAATCGTTTATTCTATTTTACCCCGATGGCAGCTCTTCTTCGGCTGAGCTAACCTTGGTGTGGGGAGACAGGTCGTGGAGAATATCGGTAGGCATTCTGGGAAAGGTGGAGGAAGAGAAGGCTTCACCCTGATTGAGGTTCTGATTTCTCTTCTCATCATCGCCTTTGGGCTTGTGGCGGTGATTGAGGGCCTCTCTGCCAGCTCGCGCCTTGTGTTTAAGAGCAAGCAGTATCAGGATGTTGGAGAGATTGCAGAGAGAGAGATGGAGCTGGTGCTGCTTCAGCTGAAAGAACTTAGAGACCTGGGTGACGGGGGAGAGGTGACCTACACCAGAGAGTGGGGAGATGTGAGCTACCAGTGCAGGTTGAAGGTGAGCTCATACAACCTGGGAACCGAAAAGAGCGGAGCCAAGGATAAAGGGGGTGGAGAGATTCCCTTCTACAGGGTTGAGCTGCAGGTGACCACCCAGGGTGAGAAACCCCAATCCTTCACCTTGCAGACCTCTTTTGCCGAGGAGAAGATAGTTGACTGGAGTACAAAGAACGCGGCAGGTTCGGGAAGGGGGATTCACTTTGGTGGAGGTGCTGGTGGCCCTAAGCATAGGGGCCCTCATTTTCCTCTGCCTTTCCCTTTCCCTACGGGCAGGCGTTAACGCTGTAAGCAGGGGAGCTATCAGAAGCCAGGCGGAGGAGGAGATCACCTGCCTGAGAAGCCTGATTATGAGGCAATGGGAGAATCTGTACACAAAGAGGGTTGCCCTGCCCCATGGCGGCTCGGGGAGCTTTTTGGAGGGGGATAGTGAGGGGATATGGTACCTCACCTCGGCCCCTGTTATGGGCATCTCTCCCGGTGGAATAGTTGCCGTGCATATCTGGCTTAGCGGAGACGAGCTTATGCTGTCACAGCATCCATGTCTCACAAAAGAGGACTTTGACACAAAAGGGGATTACCCCGAGCACGTGCTTTTGAAGAAGGTTGACCAGGTGAGGATCCGTTACCTTGAGGATATAAAAGGCAGATTGCCCGGTGATCTGGTGTGGAGGGATAGCTGGGAGAAGAACACCCCTCCCAAGGGGTTGGAGATGCTTATTAAACTGCAGGATGGCAATGAGATCAGGATGTTTGCGGGAATCAGAGGGTAGCGTACTTGTTGTAACCCTGTGGATCCTCTTTGTGGTGGCCATGCTTGGGGTGCAGTACAGCAAGATGTCTCGCATGGAGAGCCTTCTTCTCATCCACGGGGGAGAGCGGGCCAAGGCGAGGTACGCCGCCCTGGGGGGAATAGAGAAGGCCGCGGCTCTGCTCAAATTCTGGAATGGAAAGAGCTCCCCAGGGGAGGGTGAGGCCCTGTGGCCCTTGGGAGGCGAGATAGAGCTTCCCCAAGAGGGGGATGTTAAGCTCTATGCTGAGGTGGAGGATGAAGGGGATAAGCTCAACATAAACACCGCCAAACCCGAAGAGATAGCAGAGGCATTGGAGGATGCTGGCATGGACGAGGATAAGGCCTTGACCATAGCCGATTCCATTGCTGACTGGAGAGACAAGGACAACAATCGGCGTCCCCATGGTGCAGAGAAGGCAGACTACGAGGCGGCAGGCAAAAGCTATGGCCCCCCAAACCGCCCCTTTGAGAGCATTTTTGAGCTTCCTTTGGTTAATGGAGTTGACTGGGAGAGCTTCTGGGAAGAGCCCGGCCTTTACCGCATCTTCACCATCTACGGCTCTAAGAAGAAAAAGCCCGAAGTGTTAGAGGAGCTGATGAAGGGAAAGGCCAATGCCACCGCCGAGGAAAAAGAGGCGTTTAAACTTGACGAGGGCGAGGTCTACCGTTTTACTGTGCGGGCCGAGGCGGCCAAAATTGAGGCCAAGGTTACTGCCTGGCTTCAGTACAGGGGAGGTAAATTCTACCTGTTGGAGAAGAGGATTTGGTGAAAGCTTTACAGAAGAGGGTGGGTATCTACATTGGCCCCCAAAGGGTGTGCATAGTCTTCTTCCATCGTTCCCTGCAGGGCAAACTATCCTTTGTCTCAAAGGTGGAGGCCTCTTCTGTTGAAGAGCTGCCCAACTTCGTTCCCTTGGAGTGGAAAGGGGCAAGGGCCTATGTGGCTCTTTCCAACCAGTGGACCACCCCGCTGCGTTTAACCTATCCCAAGGGGGTGATGCCCCAGCTACCAAAGGTGCTTCCCTACGATCTTCAGACCCATCTTCCAGAGGGCGAAGAGGGCACCTATGCCTACTCGGCCATAGAGGGGGAAGAGGATGTTACGGTTCAGGTCTCTTTCTTGGAGAGAGGACAACTTAGAGCCGTTCTTGATGCTGTCTCTGCTGCGGAGTTGAAAATAGGGGGGATGCTTCCCGCCTACTGGGCCTTGGTGAAAGCCGTTGAGGCCTCTTCTCAGTTTAAGGGCAGGGGAGGCTACACGGTGAAGGAGAACGGTTCCTTTGAAGGGGTTATCCTGAATCAGGAGGGGCGCTTTGATGGACTGGTGCCCTCCTCTCCCCATCTGGCCTCCATGGTGCTTGAAGAGGAGGGGGAGTTTCCACTTGAGGAGGCAGAGATTACAGAGGGAGTCACCTTTGAGCCCTGCTACCTCGTGGCCTACGGAGCCCTATTGGCAGGAGAGGATCCCGTTACCCCGGCGTTCAAGGATGCCGGTTTCAAGGTTGAGCGCCAGCTGCCCTTGCATCTTCTGTTCTACCTTATTCCTCCTGCGGTTCTTGTGCTCATGACCCTCTTGATTGCCATCCCCATAAAGGGGCAGCAGGAGCAGCTTGCAGCTAAGAACCGGGAGTTTAAGAAGATAAAGGCCCGACTGAGCAAGCTGGAGGCCAAGAGCAAAGAGAAGGAGAGGCTCCAGGCCATGATAAAGGCCCTCTCCTCTTTCAGGGCCGAGACCGGTCCCAAGAAGATAGATATTCTTCTTGAGCTCACAAAGAGGCTTCCCGAGGACGCATGGGTGAGCGACCTCAACATAAAGGGGAAAAAGATGACCATAAGGGGCCAGGCCGCTTCTGCCATAAGCCTCATCAATATTCTGGAGGAGTCTCCTCTTTTTCAGCATGTTCATTTCATCTCCTCTGTGACCAAGAACAGAAGCACAGGTAAAGAGTACTTCAACATCCAGCTTGATATTGTCTCTCCGAAACCCAAGGGGAAGAAGGGATGAGCGAGAACCAGGGAGAAAAGATAGCCAAAGCCCAGGAGCTCATGGGCAGGGTGAAGGGGATAGCCGAACACCTCCAGAGGCTCAGAGATCCCAAATACAGGGTAGAGCTCTTTGTAGGGGGGGTCTCTCTGCTTCTCACCTTGGCTATTTTGGTGTTCTGGACCGTTCCCACGGCCAAAGAGCTCTTTTTGCTCCACAGTGAGGTGAAGGCCAAGGAGAGGCTCATTGCCAAGGGAAAGAGGAGAATAAAGGAGCTTGAGAAACTGGCCAAGGAGACCAGGGCTTTGGAGGGGGAGAAGAAGAAGGTGGGAGCTTCCCTCTTTGTAGGTAAAGGGGCGCCATCTGCGGCAAAGGAGCTGGAGAAGATATTTAAACAGTTTGCCCGTGCGGAAAGCGGGCTCAGGGTGAGGCGTTACAACCTGAAGGAGACCAAAGAGTGGAAGGGCTACCATCTCTTCACCATAGACGTATCCTTTGAAGGCACTGTGAAGCACCTTGTTGATCTGTTGGAGGCCCTTGAGAACAAAGACGCCAGATTGAGGATAGCCACCCTCAAGGTTCGTAGCTACAACAACGCTTTAAGGAAGACAGCCACCTCCTCAAGGTTGAGGATAGACATGACCATAGAGGGGCTGGCTGAGTGATGTCAGATCCCGTTAAACCCTTGACAAATAAAGGGTGGAGACCTATAAAAGGCTTCCGAGGAGAGAACCATGGCTCAAGAGATGCTTGATAAGAGATCCCATGAGGTTTTAAGGGCGGTGGCAGAGGCCTACCTTGCAGATGGCAGGCCTGTGGGCTCTCGTACCCTTGAGAAGACCCAGCCCTGGGGTATCTCAGCCGCCACCATTCGTAACGTGATGGCGGACCTTGAGGATATGGGCTATCTTGAGCAGCCCCACACCTCAGCTGGCAGGGTTCCCACCGATAAGGGTCTCAGATACTACGTTGACCATTTTCTCTCTCTTGAGCCTCCCAGAGGGAGCAGGTTGTCTCCAGAGGTGTATGCCGAGCTTGCTAAGTACGCTCAGGACCCCAAAGAGCTGTTGAAGCACACCACCAAGCTCATCTCGTCCCTCTCTAATCAACTGGGGCTCATCTTTATCCCCAATCTACAGCTTCTTAGGCTGAGAGAGGTGAGGTTTCTTCCCATAAACCGCAGCAGCATCATGGTGATGTTCATCTCAGAGAGCGGTATCCTGCAGCACAGGGTGATCCCCCGGGAGCGAGGAGTGACCGATGAAGATCTCTACAGGTTCACCGAAGAGGTGAACACAAGGTTTGCGGGCAAGAGCCTGAAGGAGGTGTTTCAGGGCATCTTAAAGGAGATGGAGAACCAGAAGGCCCAGTACGACCGCATCTACCGGAACCTTCTGAAGATGACAGGTGAGGCCTTAGAGCTCTGGAAGAGGGAGAGCGAGAGTGAGCTCTACTGGGAGGGGATGAGCAATGTGCTGGAGCAGAAGGAGTTTTGGGAGGATGTTGAGAGGTTGAGAGCCCTTTTCAGGGCCTTTGAAGAGAAGGGCCGTTTGGCCAAGATTCTGTGGAGGTGCATTGAGAAAGAGGATCTTCAGGTGGTGATTGGAAGCGAGGCGGAGATAGAGGAGTTGAAGAACATCAGTATCCTTGCGGCTCCCTGCTGCTACGGGGAGAGGCCCCTGGGGGCCATAGCTGTGCTTGGTTCTCGCAGAATGGATTACCGTAACATGGTGGCCCTTATTAAAGAGACGGCCTCTCTTGTGAACGAGATTCTCATGAAGAGAGAAGGAGGATTCGCATAGCCATGGAAGATCTCAAGGCACCTGAAGAAGAGAAGAAGGAGACTGAAGAGAAGGTGAATAACGAGACCAACGAAGAGAGAGACGAGAAGGAGAAGCTTCTTCAAGAGATTGCCCAGTTGAAGGAGGAGAAGGCAGCCCTTGAGGACGCCCTTAAGCGGTTGAAGGCCGATTTTGACAACTTCAGGAGAAATAAAGAGCGCGAGATGGCCGAGTTTAGAGAGCTGGCCAGCTCAGGGGTGATCTGCGACATCTTAAGGGTGTTGGACAACTTAGAACGGGCCATTGCCTCGGCAGTCAAAGTGACCGATGTGAAGGATCTGGCCACTGGGGTTGAGATGATCTATAAGGACATGCGGAGCATCCTGGAGGCCCACGGGGTGAAAGAGATATCGGCCCTTAACTGCCCCTTTGATCCTCTCTACCACGAGGCGGTGATGCAGGTGGAGGATCCTGAGAAGGAGAACATAGTGGTTCAGGAGTTGAAGAAGGGCTACACCATGAAGGGCAGGCTTCTCAGACCGGCCCAGGTGGTTGTCTCCAAGAAGGTTGAGAAGAAGGAAGAGAAGGAAGAGAGCAGCGAGGCAGAGGTGGCCTGATTAAGCTTAAAGAGAAGAGATGGTCGTGACACAAAAAGACTACTACGCGATCTTAGGTGTTAGCAGAACCGCCACCCAGGAAGAGATAAAGAAGGCCTATCGCAGACTGGCTTTGAAGTACCATCCTGACAAGAATCCTGGTGATGCCGAGGCGGAGGAGCGGTTCAAAGAGGTGAACGAGGCCTACCATGTGCTGGGGGATCCTGCCAAACGGGCCCAGTACGACAGGTTTGGCTCTATTGATGGAATGGGACAGGGCGGGGGGAGCCCCTTTGACGACTTTGGGTTCTCGTCCCCCTTTGCAGACGTGTTTGAAGAGGTTTTTCAGGAGTTCTTTGGGGGCGGCAGGCGAAGGGAGTCTGAGCGTTATGCCCCAAAGAGGGGAGAGAACCTTTATTACTCCGTTGAGATCTCTGTTGAAGAGTCTGTGAAAGGGGCTGCAGTAAAGACCACCATTGAGAGGAAGGACACCTGTCCCGAATGCAGAGGACTGGGGGCTGTGAATCCCCAGGATATGGTCAGGTGTCCCACCTGTGGAGGCTCAGGTCGTATTAAACAGACCAGAGGGTTCTTCTCGGTCTCTCAGACCTGCCCCCATTGTTACGGCCAGGGTATGCTTTTGAAGACCCCCTGCAAGAGATGCGGCGGTGAGGGCAGGGTTGACTCTAAACGCACCTTGACCATCAAGATCCCTCCGGGGGTGGAGGACGGCACCAGGCTAAGAATCCAGGGAGAGGGCAATGGGGGGCTCAATGGCGGCCCCAGAGGAGACCTCTTTGTTGACATAAAGATAAAGGAGCATCCTTACCTGCATCGCAGGGGGAAGGATCTGGTGTGCCAGCTGCCCATAAGCTATGTGGAGGCTATTCTGGGCACAAAATTGAAGGTACCTCTCTTTGACGACGAAGAGGTAGAGGTGGATATCTCTCCGGGAACCCAGCCGGGGGAGACCCTGATTATTCGTGGTAAGGGAGCACCCTCTCTCAACGGGGGGCGTAATGGGGATCTGGTGATAAACCTCATGGTGGAGATACCCAAGAAGATCTCTCAAAAAGAGAGGGAGCTCCTTGAGGAGCTTGCCAAGGTGAGAGGTGAGAGAACCAAGGAATCTGGGGGTGGCATATTAAGCAGGGTGAAAAACCTCCTTTCATGAGGCGATCATGCCTTTAACCCTTGTCTTCTTCTTTGTTGGTTTGGGCATAGGGGCCTTGGCTACAGGGTGGACCATTCTTGCCACCTGTGAACGGATCTACCACAAGCTGAAGGACGAGAAGCACGAGCTTATGAAGGAGCTTGAAGAGACCAAGGTGGCCCTTGAGATGGAGAAGAAGGCGAGGGTGCAGCAGGTCACGGAGCTTGAGAACGATCTTGCAGAGCTTGAGGCAAAGCGCTCCCGTTTGGCCCAAAAGATAATAGAGAGAGAGAAAGAGATAGACAGAATAAGGGAGGAGATCGCCTCGGGACGCAAGAGAAGGTGATCTCTGACCAAGGGATAGATAACCATCCTAAGCAGATTGTTTTCTTTTGTCTTCCGTCTTTAGTACACTGGAATCAGCTTTTCTCTGCACCTGTTTAACCGGTGTTTGATTGCTGCTCTCTTCTGGAATAAAAGCCCTTTGCCAGGAGGAGAGGTAGGTGATTCTCACCCTTAGAACAAAGAACCTTGCATTGATAACCGACGCCCTCTTGGAGTTTGGAGAGGGTCTTACGGTGATCACCGGCGA
>JALWSI010000012.1:0-6795 GCA_027080315.1 bacterium
TTCCCGAGGAGTACGGGGGAAGCGGCATGGACTCCCTATCCTTGGTGGTTGCCCTTCAAGAGGTGGGAAGGGGCTGTGCTTCTACAGCCGTCACCATGAGCGTAACCAACATGGTGGCTCAAGGGAGCAGCGCCTTTGGCGCAGAAGAGCAGAAAAAGATGTATCTTCCCAAAATCTGTAGTGGAGAGTACGCTGCTGCAAGTTTTGCCTTAACCGAGCCCTGGGCAGGTTCAGACGCCGCCTCTTTGAAGACCACAGCCCACAAAGAGGGTGACGAGTACGTAATAAACGGCTCCAAGCTCTTCATCACCAGCGGCGCTTATGCCGGGGTGGTTATGGTAGCTGCGATAACCGACAAAGAGCAGGGCAAGCACGGAATAAGCGTCTTTCTTGTTGAGCAGGGGACCCCTGGAATGATTATCGGAAAGGCAGAAGAGAAGATGGGTCAGAGGGGTTCCAACACTGTGGCCATAACCTTTGAAGACTGCCGTGTGCCTGCGGAGAATCTACTGGGCAACGAGGGAGACGGCCTCAAGATCATGCTGGCGGACTTAGACATGGGACGTATCTGCATAGGAGCCCTGGCAACAGGCATACATCGTGCTTGTCTTGAGGAATCGTTAAAATACTCCCAGGGCAGGGTGCAGTTTGGAAAACCCATCTCGTCTTTCCAAGCCATCCAGTGGATGCTGTCGGAAATGGCAACAGACCTTGAAGCAGCAGAGCAGCTCGTCTTTAGAGCAGCCTGGCTGAGAGACCAAGGCAAACCCTTCACCAAAGAGGCCTCAATGGCAAAGCTCTTTGCTACAGAGGCAGCAAACAGAGCAGCCTACAAGGCCGTTCAGATCCACGGAGGCTACGGATACTCAAGGGAGTACACTGTTGAGCGGCTCTACAGAGATGTAAGGGTCACAACCATCTACGAGGGCACCTCTGAGATCCAGAGGATAGTGATTGCCCGTAACCTGTTGCACTGATGCCGTTGGAGACAGGAAGGGTTCAGGTCTACACAGGGGACGGCAAGGGCAAGACCACAGCGGCCCTGGGCCTTGCGTGTAGGGCAGTGGGACACGACCTCAAGGTTGTGATGATCCAGTTCATGAAAGGCTCCATAGACTACGGAGAGCTGAACACCGCCAAACGGCTGGCCCCAAACCTCACAATAATACAGCAGGGGAGAGAGAACTTTGTGAACCGTGAAGACCCCGATCCCATAGACGTAAAGATGGCCCAAGAGGGCATAAAGCTGGCCAAGAGGTTCATGGAGAAAGATCCTCCCGACATCCTGATACTTGACGAGTTGAACGTTGCGTTAGACTTTGGGCTGGTGAGCCTTGAACAGGTGCTTGAGCTCTTAAAGCTGAGACCAGAAAAGATGGAGCTGGTGATAACAGGAAGATACGCCCATCCAGAGGTTATGAAACGAGCAGATCTCATAACCGAGATGGTAGAGATAAAACACTACTACAACATGGAAGGTCTTGATGGCCGTGTTGGCATAGAGAGGTAAGAAGGAGGAATAGAATGGCTGACGAGAAGATAAAAGAGGCTTTTGACTGCTGGGAAAAAGACGTTTACGCAAAAGAGGTGGCCAAACACCCTGAGCGCATGGAGAGATTCAGCACCATCTCTGACCTGGAGATAAAGCCCCTTTACACCCCCCTTGACCTTGAAGGGTTTGATTTTCTGAGGGATGTGGGCTTTCCTGGTAGCTATCCCTTCACAAGGGGAGTTCACTCCACCATGTACAGGGGTAGGTTGTGGACCATGCGCCAGTTCGCGGGTTTTGGCACCCCTGAGCAGACAAACGAGAGATACAAGTACCTTCTGAGCATTGGACAAACAGGACTCTCCATAGCCTTTGACTTTCCCACCCTTTACGGAAGAGACTCTGACGATCCCTTCTCACGAGGAGAGATCGGCAAGTGCGGAGTGGCAGTGGACACCTTAAGGGACTTTGAGATCATATTTGACGGCATCCCCATGGACAAGGTGACCACCTCTATGACCATCAACCCACCCGCCATTGTGCTCTTGGCCATGTACATCGCCACTGCCGAGCAGCAGGGGGTTGGTCCCGACAAGATAGGAGGAACCATTCAGAACGACATGCTCAAAGAGTTCATCGCTCAAAAGACCTGGATCTACCCACCCCGTCCATCCCTCAGGCTCATAAGGGATACTGTGGTTTACTGCACCAACCATGTTCCCAAGTGGAACACCATCTCCATCTCGGGCTACCACATCAGAGAGGCAGGAGCCACGGCCGTCCAAGAGCTGGCCTTCACCCTCGCTGACGGGATAGAGTACGTGAAGATGGGCATAGAAGCAGGTTTAGACGTGGACGCTTTTGCTCCCAGGTATTCTTTCTTCTTCGACAGCCACATGGACTTCTTCGAAGAGATCTGCAAGATGAGGGCCGCCAGAAGAATGTGGGCCAAGATCATGAAAGAGCGCTTTGGTGCAAAGAACCCCAGATCTTGGTGGATGCGCTTCCATACTCAGACCGCAGGATGCTCTCTCACTGCCCAGCAGCCCTTGAACAACATCGTCCGTACCGCCTTAGAAGCCATGGCTGCAGTGCTTGGTGGAACCCAATCTCTCCACACCAACTCAATGGACGAAACCTGGGCATTACCCACCGAAGAGGCTGTGACTGTAGCCTTGAGAACCCAGCAGATCATCGCCCACGAAAGCGGGGTAACAAACACAATAGATCCTTTGGCAGGCTCCTACTTTGTTGAGGCCTTAACCAACGAGATGGAGGAGAAGGCCTGGGACTACATCAACAAGATCGAGGAGATGGGAGGCATCATCCCTGCCATAGAGAGAGGATACCCCCAGAAGGAGATCATTGAGGCGGCCTTTAGATTCCAGCAGCAGGTTGAAGCCAAAGAGAAGATCATTGTTGGCGTCAACGAGTACATCATGGAAGGTGAGGATCTGCCAATTGACATCCTGAAGGTGGATCCAGAGGTTGAAAGGGTGCAGCTTGAGCGTCTGAAAGAGGTGAGGTCAAAGAGAGACAATGCAAAGGTGAAGAGCCTGCTTGACGACCTTAGAGACGCTGCAGCCGACGAGAAGGAGAACCTTATGCCCATAGTTCTCGATCTGGTAAGAGCATACGCCAGCATTGGAGAGATTATGGGCGCAATGAAGGATGTGTTTGGGGTTTACACCGACCCAGGCTACTTCTAAGCCCGAAAAAGGGGGAGGCAGATGAAGGAGAAGCTCTGCTCATTACAAGAGGCAGTGGCCACCTACGTACACGACGGAGACGTTGTTGCCATAGGCGGCGTTGGAAGAAACCGTGCTCCCATGGCGCTGGTAAGAGAGGTGATTCGCCAGGGCAAGAAGAACCTTCACATTGTGGGGCGAGAGAAGGGTATGGAGTTTGACATGCTCATTGGGGCAGGATGCGTCAAGAAGGTGAGCTTCGCCCTGGTGAGCCTTGAAGAGTTTGGTCTTGCCATGAACTTCAGACGCAAGGCCCAGGCAGGAGAGATTGAGCTTGACGAACACGCCTGCAACTCGGTAATCACCTCCCTCAGGGCAGCCTCAATGGGGCTTCCTTTTCTGCCTTTAAGAGGAATGTTCGGCTCTGGCGTGTTTGAGGTTAGTAAAAACCTCAAAGAGATAGAGTGTCCGTTCACAGGGGAGAGACTAGCGGCGGTGAGAGCCATAAAGCCCAATGTTACCCTCATTCACGCCCATCAGGCCGACAAATACGGCAATGTGCGCATCATGGGCTCCCCTTTTGAAGACATACTCAAAGCATGGGCGGCAGAGAAAACCATTGTGACAGTGGAAGAGATCATTGATAACGACGAGATAAGGAATAATCCCCAGCTAACCTCCATTCCCTACATCTACATTGACGCTGTGGTTCACCAGCCCAAGGGTGCATGGCCGGCCTCATGCGACTCTTACTACGACAGCGACATAGAAGAGATTAAAGCCTACGCCCAGGCGATAAAGAGTCCAGAGGGATTCCAGGAGTACCTGGAGCAGCGGGTTTTGAGCAGGAGGGATTGAGATGGCAGAGTACACCACCGCAGAATTGATGGCAGTATGCCTTGCAAGAGAGATCTCAGACGGAGATAGGGTGCTGCAGGGGCTCTACTCTCCCCTGCCCATGATGGCTTGTCTCTTGGCAAAGAGGTTTCACGCTCCAAACATGACCTACTTCAACACAGCAGATGTGATTGATCCCGAACCCAAAAAGGTTCCCTTCTCAACTGCAGGCCCGGCGCTCCAGGAGAGAGCCGTAACCTACATTCCGTTATGGCAGACCTTTGACCTGGCACAAAGAGGTGAGCTTGATCTCATATTCTTGGGAGCGGCCCAGGTGGACAAACACGGCAACACCAATCTCAGCGCCATAGGGCCCTACGAGAAGCCCAAGGTGAGGCTGCCGGGAGGAGCCGCCTCTGCCCACCTCTGCGCCATAATGGATACGGTGATCTGGATACCCCGCCACAACAACAGGGTACTGGTTGAGAAGGTGGACTTCATTACGGGACAGGGATACCTGAGCGGTGGAGACGCCCGGGAGAAGGCCGGCATACCCAAAGGCGGCCCCCGCAAAGTGGTCACCAATCTTTGCATAATGGATTTTGAGCCTGAAACCAAGGCTATGCGTCTGGTCTCTCTACATCCAGGGGTGAGCTTAGAACAGGTGAAAGAGGCAACCGGCTTTGAGCTCATCATACCCTCAGAGGTGAAAGAGACTGAGCCTCCCAGCCCTGAGGAGCTGGAGTTCATGAGAGAGATAGACCCCAAGGGAGTGAGGGAACTGGAGTTTCACTAAGATAGAGTCTGGAAATCAGCAGGTGACTCCATTAAAGTACCCTTTTGAATCCAGAAGAGAAAAAGAGCGGAGGATAATATGGCACAAGAGAGAAAGGTAAAAATTCTGGTAGCCAAACCTGGACTTGATGGCCACGACCGGGGAGCAAAGGTTGTGGCTCGGGCACTTAGGGACGCAGGATTTGAGGTTATTTACACCGGCCTGCATCAATCGTTAGAGCAGATTGTTGAGTCAGCAATAGAAGAGGATGTTGACGCCATTGGCATCAGCATACTTTCAGGGGCCCATAACTACGTGTTTCCAACCCTTATGGAGCTTCTACGCAAAGAGGGTATGGATGACATCGTTGTCTTTGGTGGAGGCATAATTCCCTTGGACGACATTCCTGGTCTCAAAGAAGCAGGGGTGAAAGAGATATTCTTGCCAGGCACCTCTTTGGAAGAGATCGTTGACTGGGTGAAGGAGAACGTGAAACCCAGAGAGGTGGTTCTGTAGGTCCCATGGAACAGGAGGCGGGAGAGAAGGTCTCTCCGGTTACTCAAAACCGCCCCCTCCCCTACCGATTCCTTAAAGTGGAAGAGGGGGGAGAGGGGGTGCTTCACCTATGGATAGACCGTGCTAAACAGCTAAACACCCTTAGCGTGCCCACACTCCATGAGTTAACCAGCTTCTTTGCTTCCCTTCCCCAAATGAAACATCAGGTTCTACTCATAAGAGGGGCAGGAGGGAAGGCATTTGCAGCAGGGGCAAATATAAAAGAGCTGATCCCCTTTGGTCCATGGGAGGCAAGGGAGTTTTCAGCCTTAGGACAGAACATATTCTTTCTCATGGAATCGGCTCCCCAAACCATAATAGCTGCAATAGACGGCTACTGTATGGGAGGCGGATGCGATTTTGCCATGGGAGCCGATATAAGGGTGGCGTCAGAGCGTTCGGTGTTTGCCCACACAGGGGCAAAGATGGGTATAATTACTGGTTTTGGTGGTACCCAAAGGTTGCCCAGGCTTGTGGGTATGCGCCACGCAAAAGAGATCTTCTTCACCGCAGAAAGGTTCTCTGCCCATGAGGCCTTACGAAAGGGATTTATCACCCAGGTGATACCAACAGAGACCTTTCACCAAGAGGTTGAAAACCTGGCACAAAGGATAGCCAAAAGACCAGCCAAGGAGATGAAAAGGGCAAAAAGACTGCTGTGCAAGGCAATGGACATAAACAGGAATGCACACAGGCTTTTGGAATACAGTAATAGTGGAGACAGGCAATGGGAATAATAGAGAGAGTTCTTCAGGGAGACAGACGAGCCGCCGCCAGGGTGATGAGATGGGTTGAAGACGATCTACCCGAGGCACGGGAGGTGTTAAAGGCCATCTATCCTCACTGCGGAAGGGCCTACGTGATTGGCATAACCGGCCCACCAGGAGGGGGAAAGAGCACCTTGGTGGACCAGCTAATTGAGGCATTCTGTAAAAGGGGAAACACCGTTGGGGTTGTGGCAATAGACCCCACCAGCCCATTCTCAGGAGGAGCCATCCTGGGAGACAGGATCCGCATGCAGAGGCACAGCGGAGACGAGAGGGTGTTTGTGAAGAGCCTCGCCACAAGAGGACACCTTGGGGGTCTCTCAAAGTCCACCGACGATGTGATCCAGGTGATGGATGCAATGGGGAAAGACGTGATCCTCGTTGAGACAGTTGGAGTGGGACAGGACGAGGTGGATATTGTGAAGACAGCAGACACCACCGTCGTGGTGACGGTACCGGGCCTCGGAGACGACATCCAGCACATCAAAGCAGGGGTACTGGAGATAGGTGACGTCTTTGTTGTAAACAAAGGGGACCGACCCGACGCAGACAGAACCCAAAGGGATCTTGAAATCATGCTTGAGATGAGCGCCCCCAGACCAGACAACTGGAAGCCCAAGATCGTTCGTACAGTGGCCTACAAGGGAGAAGGCATAGAGGACCTTGTGGACGCCATAATGGAAC
>JALWSI010000012.1:6805-9343 GCA_027080315.1 bacterium
GCTGTCTGGAAACCCATCGCAGGGAAAAGGAAGAGAGACTATTCGTCAAGCTTCTGTCTGACCACTTGGTGAATCAGGTTCTTGGCAGAATGAAGCAGAACGGAAGATACGAAAAGTACATGGAAGCCCTTGTGAAACACAGACAGGACCCTTACTCAATTGTGGAGAAGATAAACTGCAGATGTGAAGGATAAGAAAGGGGTGAGAAGAGCCATCCCTATGGCTCCTCACCCTATCATTGCCAACGCATCTTTTGCATATTAACACAGATTAGCGCCTCTCTTGAACCAACGAGGTCTTATGGGATAGAAGAGGCCTTGTTGGGAGGGTGTTGCTCCTGCCAGGTTCAGTTTCCCTCGCATTGCCTTTCAGTTTAACCGGCATTTGAGGGTCAACTCTCTTAAAGAGGGCAGGAAGAACACCAATCACAAGAGAAACGGAGAAGAAGAATGGAAGAGAGAAGACTATTGTCTGAATGGCCATCAACAAAGCCATTGGGTCTCTACGATCCCGCTCATCACCATGATAGCTGCGGGGTGGGGTTCATTGCCAGACTTGACGGGGTTCCTTTCCACTCGTTGGTGGAAGATGCTGTGCAGATTCTGGTCAACCTGGAACACAGGGGGGCCATTGGAGGAGACAAGGCCACAGGAGACGGAGCAGGGCTGCTCTTAGAGATGCCCCACGATTTCTTCTGCGAGGTAGCAAAAGAGAAAGGCTTCTCTCTACCAGAGATGGGAGAATACGGGGTTGGAATGGTTTTTCTACCTTCTGTAGGCCCTCTCGCAGAGAGATGTGTCAACGCCATTGAGAAGATAGTTGAAGAAGAAGGATGCGAGATTCTGGGCTGGAGAAAGGTGCCCGTTGACAACAGTCATCTCGGCGTTCTTTCCAAGATGAGCCAGCCTGACATAAGGCAGATCTTCATTGGCAGGGGAAAGGTTAGCACCTATAACTTTGAAAGAAAGCTCTACGTCATAAGACGGCTGATTGAGAAAGAGGTTGAGGGGTGGAGCGACAGCGATTTCAGCCAGTTCTATGTGGCCAGCATGTCTTGCAAAAAGGTGCTTTACAAGGGCATGCTAACGGGAACCCAGCTTCTCACCTTCTTCCCCGACCTCGCCCAAGAGAACTTCAGGTGCTCTTACGCCTTGGTGCACCAACGCTACAGCACAAACACCCTTCCATCTTGGAGCCTTGCCCAACCCTTTAGATTCCTCGCCCACAACGGGGAGATCAACACCCTTAGAGGAAACATAAATCGGATGAGGGCCAGAGAGGCCATACTTGAGTCTCCATTATTTGGAGAGGACATTGAGAAGATCAAGCACATCATAAACGAAGAGGGAAGCGACTCTGCCATAGTTGACAACATGCTTGAACTCTTGGTGCTGGGTGGCAGAAGCCTGCCCCACGCCGTGATGATGATGATTCCAGAGGCATGGGGCAAAAGGTTCCACATGAGTAAAGACAAAAGGGCCTTCTATGAGTACCACTCAGCCTTTATGGAGCCTTGGGATGGCCCTGCCGCACTGGCCTTCACTGACGGCAGGTACATTGGAGCTAACCTTGACAGAAACGGCCTCAGGCCAGCTCGCTACATGATAACCAGAGACGGCTTGGTAGTCATGGCGTCGGAAGCCGGAGTCCTTGATATTCCTCCAGAGAGGGTGCTGAGAAAGGGAAGGCTTCAACCCGGCAAGATGCTGCTGGTTGACTTAAAACAGCACAGAATCATCCCAGACAACGAGATCAAGGCAAAGATATCGAGGCAAAAGCCTTACCGCCGTTGGCTAAAAGACAATCGCATAGAGCTGCGAGGGCTCTTCATGCCATCGGAGGTGCCCAAAGAGGATCCTCAAGAGCTTTTAGTGAAGCAACACGCCTTTGGATACACCGATGAAGAGTGCAAGATGATCCTCTCTCCCATGGCCTCAAGAGGACAGGAACCTGTGGGATCCATGGGCAACGACGCCGCTTTGGCGGTTCTCTCAAACAGACCTCAGCTCCTCTATCTCTACTTCAAGCAGCTCTTCGCCCAGGTCACCAATCCCCCCATAGATCCCTTGAGGGAAGAGCTGGTGATGTCGTTGATGAGCTTTGTGGGCAAAGAGAGAAACATCCTTGACGAAACCCCAGAGCACTGTCGCATGCTTAAGTTGAGGCATCCCATACTAAGTCCAGAGGATCTCTTGAGAATCAAGATGAGCGATCATCCTGACCTGAAGACCGGGGAGATTGACATCCTCTTTCCTGCAAACGGAGATGGCAAGGCCTTAGAGGAGGCCTTGGAAGAGGTCTTTAAGAAGGCAGAAAAGCACATAAGCGAGGGAGCAACCATCCTTCTGCTCACCGACAAGAGAATTGACAAGGACCACGCTCCCATACCAGCCCTTCTGGCCACTGCAGGATTGCATCACCACCTCATTCGCAAGGGATTACGCACCCATGCAAGCATCATAGTTGAGACGGGAGAGGCCCGAGAGATCATGCACTTTGCCCTGCTCATAGGCTACGGGGCAAGCGCCATCTGTCCCT
>JALWSI010000013.1 GCA_027080315.1 bacterium
TTAACGGTCTGGTGGCGGGAAACAAGGTGCTCATTCCTCTGCAGTGCGAGTACTACGCCATGGAGGGTCTTGCCAGTCTCATTGAGACGGTTAAGAGGGTTAAGATCTCCTTGAATCCCCAATTGGAGCTCTGGGGCATCATCTTCACCATGTACGACACCAGAACCAAGCTTTCGCGGCAGGTGGTTGACGAGGTGATTCGCCACTTTCCCAAAGAGGCCTTTCGCACCGTGGTGCCCCGCAACGTGCGCTTAAGCGAGGCCCCAAGTTACGGCATTCCCGTTCTGCTTTACGATGCCAAAAGTGCAGGGGCCCGGGCGTATCGCTCAAGGACAAAAGAGGTGTTAGACCGATGGCAAGGCGGGGCTTAGGCCGGGGGCTTCAGTCTCTTCTGCCCCAGGGGGGAGAGCACGAGGTGGTTAATCTTCTGCTCTCTTCTGTGGAGCTTGATCCTGAGCAGCCCAGAAAGGTTGTGGGAGAGGATGAGCTCAAGGAGCTTGCAGACTCCATAAGAGAGCACGGGGTGTTGCAGCCGGTGCTGGTGAGGCCTCATCCTGAAAAGACAGGTGCCTATCTGGTTATTGCGGGAGAGCGACGCTACCGGGCCTCAAAGCTGGCTGGCAAAGAGAGCATCCCTGCGGTTGTCCACGAGGTTGACAACCGGACGGCCCTTGCCATTGCCCTTATTGAGAACCTACAGAGACAGGATCTCAATCCCATTGAAGAGGCTCTGGCCTACAAGAGGCTCATGGAGGAGTTCTCCCTGACCCAGGAAGGTGTGGCAGAGGAGGTGGGCAAAAGCCGCTCTCATGTTGCCAACATGATCAGGCTTCTCAAGCTCGCCGAGAAGGTGAAAGAGGCCTTGATCAACGGAACCATAACCATGGGACACGCCAAGGTGCTGCTCTCTTTGCCCAAAGAGGGGCAAGAGTTCTGGTGCCAGCGTGTTGTTGAGAAGGGTCTCACCGTTAGAGAGCTTGAGAGGCTGCTTGCCTTGGAGAAGGCGAGAGAGGCGGGCAAGAAGAGACCAAAGCCCCCATCTGCTCTGAAAGACCTGGAGAAGCGATTGAGAAATAGGTACAAAGGGGTGAGGTTTACCGTGGGTAAGAAGGGATACAAGATGATAATGCCCTTTTCCTCTGTGGAAGAGATTGAGGAGTTTTGTAAAAGGCTTGAACCTGAAGAGGAGTAGAAGATGAGAAGAGGACAACAGGACAAGGGAAGCTCAAGCGCCGAAATGAGGGCGTTTTTAGGAGAAGGCACCCGATTCTCTGGCACAGTGGTCTTTGAGGGTGTGATCCGCATAGATGGAGACCTTGATGGCAAGGTGATATCTGAGAACGGAACCATCATTATCGGTTCAAAGGCCAGAATAAAGGCAGAGATGTCGGTGGGAGTGGCAGAGATAGAGGGCGCCTTTGAGAGTTACATCAAGGCTACCACGGCGGTCAGGTTAAACTCTACAGCCAAGATGAAGGGCAACATCGTGACCCCGCTCATTGGAATTGAAGAAGGGGCCGAGTTTAACGGCAGCTGCAGCATGGGAAAGGGAGAAGAAGAGCCTTTCCCTGAGTCGGATTCCGATAAGGAGGTGGTGTTGAAGGCGGTTTGATCACACCGTAGTTGTTAGCTTTCAATTTCAACTCTTTTGTTGACAGCCCTTTGTGCCCTGATGTATAGCCCCCTTCTGCTTCTGGAGGGAGAGGAAGGTTTAAACCCAGTTTTTAGGAGATTAGGAGAGGAGATCAATGAGACAGAAGGTGTACATGGCCAAGCCTATGGAGGTTGAGAGGCGGTGGCTTCTGGTGGATGCCAAGGGAAAGGTGGTGGGCAGGTTGGCAAGTGAGATAGCCACCATTCTCATGGGCAAAAACAAGCCCACCTACACTCCCCATGTTGATGTGGGAGACTTTGTGGTGGTGGTGAACGCCGATAGGGTGGAGTTTACCGGCAGAAAGTGGGAGCAAAAGCGCTACTATCGCCACTCTAACTATCCAGGTGGACTAAAGTTTCGTACCGCAAAGGTGATGAGAGAGCGTAAGCCCGAAGAGATCTTGCGCCATGCGGTGCGGGGTATGCTGCCCAAGAACCACCTTGGTAGAAGAATGCTAAAGAAGCTGAAAATATACGCCGGAGAGAGCCATCCCCACGAGGCTCAGAAACCGGTGAAGATAGATCTGTAGGAGGACCTATGGCCCAAGAGACGTATCACGGTGTTGGAAAGAGAAAGACCTCGGTGGCTCGGGTCTGGATCAAACCGGGGCAGGGAAGAATAGTGGTGAACAAGAGAGAGATGGACGATTACTTCCCCCGTGAAACCCT
>JALWSI010000014.1 GCA_027080315.1 bacterium
ACCTTGACGCATTAGCAAGGCGATCAACCCTTGGTCTCAGCCATCCCATTGCAAGGGGGATCACCCCAGGCAGCGGGCCCTCCCATCTTGCCCTCTTCGGCTACGATCCCTTTGCCTACGACATAGGCAGAGGGGTGTTGGAGAATCTCGGTCTCGGGGTTGAGCTGGGACCAGGGGATGTGGCCATAAGGGGCAACTTCTGCACCGTGGAGTACAAGGACGGCAGGCGCATCGTGGTGGACCGCCGGGCGGGGAGAATACCCACAGAGGAGAACAGACGGCTCTGCGCCCTGCTGCAGGAGAAGCTTGGGGAGTACAAAGGCGTATCTGTCACCTTCACACCGGGTATGGAGCACCGTTGCGCAATTCGTCTGAGGGGAGAGGGCCTTGGAGCCGCCCTGAACGACACCGATCCCCAGAAGACGGGGCTTGAGCCCTTGCCCTTTGAGCCCAGAGACGAGGAGTCAAAGAGAACCGCCGAGGTGCTAAAGGGGCTACTTGAAGAGGTGGCAGTGCTGTTGAAGGAGGAGAAGGCAAACTTCCTGCTTCTCAGAGGCATAGCCCATTGTCCCCACATCCCACCCATGAACCAGGTGTTTGGCCTGAAACCTGCCGCCATTGCCACCTACCCCATGTACAGGGGACTGGCCCAGCTTGTGGGCATGGAGATACTAAAGGTGGAGGGTATGGCCATAGAGGACGAGATCTCAACCCTTGAGGCCAACTGGGACCGCTACACCTTCTTCTACCTTCACGTGAAGAAGACCGATTCCTACGGCGAGGACGGGAACCCCGACTCAAAGATCGCCGTTATTGAGGAGGTTGACAGGCTGCTGCCCAGAATTGAGGCCTTGAAACCCGACGTATTGGTGATCACCGGAGACCACTCCACCCCCTCGGTGTTAAAGGGACACAGCTGGCATCCCAACCCCTTGCTCATCCACTCCCCTTTTGCCATACCCGACGGAAGCACGGAGTTTGGAGAACGGTCCTGCATGCGAGGAGGGCTGGGACACCTCAACGCAATGGACGTGCTGCCCCTGATGCTGGCCCACGGACTGAGACTAAAAAAATTTGGAGCATAAAGGAGGATAAGAATGAAAATAAAGGCAACCATGATCACCCTATTGCTCTTTGCAACTCTGAGCACCTGCTCCTATGCAGGTGTGGTTCTGAAGAGCGAATCAAAGATAAGCGGCTACACCCAGATGAACACCAAGACAACCCTCTACTTAGACAGAGGAAAACTGCGCATAGAGACCTACGACTCCAATGGAGACGAGGAGATCACCATCTTCAGGAAAGACAAGGGACTCTTCTGGGTGATAGAGCCTAAAAAAGGAACCTACACCGAGATCACCAGGGCCCAGCTTCGCCAGATGAGACACCAGATGGACGAGTACAAGAAGCAGATGGAGGCGGCCATGAAAAATATGCCTCCCGAGCAGAGAGCCATGATGGAGCAGATGATGAGGTCCCAAATGCCCCAGGAGCCCGTGGTGCCCAAGATCTCCTACAAAAAGGCGGGAAGCGGCAGAGTGGGCAGGTGGTATTGCACGAAGTACGAGGGATACTCCAATGGGGCAAAGGTGGAAGAGGTGTGGACTGCTCCCTTCTCTACTCTGGGGATCTCCGCCTCTGACCTGCAGGTTCTGAAGGAGATGGGGGACTTTTTCAACGAGTTCTACAAAGGCTCGGGCAACTCTTTGGTGGGAGATACCGAGAAATGGGAGAAGATCTTTAAGGGCTTTCCTGTAAAGACCATTGCCTACAACAAAGGGAAGATCACCTATCAGGACACCATTGTGGAAGTGAAAAGGGCCAGACTCCCCATAACCCTTTTTGAAGTTCCCAGAGGGTTGAAGAAAGAGGCCCTGATGCCAAGGGGGAGGTGAAGCTTCTTGACCATTATGAGATCAAGGAGTAGATGAGCCTCACATAGTCCAAACGTTTTTTGATTTGGGGGTAGCAATGGTGAAAAGGGAGAAGAAAGAGTACCTCATCCAGTCTCTCTCCAATGCTCTGAGCATACTTGAGCTCTTCTCGATTGAGAAGGAAGAGTACGGGATGAGCGAGATCGCAAATCTCCTGGGGCTGAAGAAGAGAAACACTGAGAGGCTTCTGAACACCCTTGAGAGGCAGGAGTATCTTGAGCGCAACAGGGTGACAGGCAACTATCGCCTCGGCTTCAGGGTCTTTGAGCTGGGACAGAGATACAAGGAGCAGCTCTCTCTTATGAAGCAGGCCACTCCCGTGGTTAGAGAACTGGCAAGCATAAGTGGGGAAACCTCCTACGCAGGAGACCTCAGGGGAGAGTAC
>JALWSI010000015.1 GCA_027080315.1 bacterium
GAATAGCATCACAAAAGGAGATTAGAAGCGCTCACTTCTCTTCAGATTCAGACCGGGAGAAGATGAGGGGAAGTATCTTGAGAGCCTTTCTGTCTGCAAGGGAGTAACATATCTTGGGACCCTCTCGACGGGATGAGATTATGTTCTGGTTCTTCAACACCATGAGGTGTTGAGAAACGTTGGCCTGGGGCAATCCCAAAGTCTCCCAGAGAGACTTCACACACAGCTCACCCCCCATTAAGGCCATAACTATCTTCAACCTTGTGGGATGAGCCAAGGCCTTCAGATACTCAGAGGCCTCCTCACAGACATCGTCACTGTAGATGTCTGCGTTTTTTGTAACATTATCATCTTTACGATCTATCATACACCCCACGCCCCTATACTGATTGGTTGGCCTTAAAAAATCAAGCACCCTCTCCCTTAAGCAACACTTCCCTCAGGGGTTCAAGGGGAGGCTTAATCCCTGTGAATATCTCAAAGGACTCCACCGCCTGATGCAGAAGCATTGATAGCCCGTTTGAGGCTGTAAGCCCAAGCCTCTTTGCTTCCTTCACAAAGGGTGTATCCCCTTTGGCATACACCATATCGTAAACAAAGGCCTCTTTACTCAAAGCATCAAGGGCCACAGGGGGCATACCCTCTCCGTCTGCTCCCAGTGTGGTTCCATTCACCACAAGGGAGACCTGAGGCAGGATCCTGGATATAGAATCCCGGCTCCACTCCAAGGGTTCAACCCTGTCTTTTAGAATCTTAACCGCCTTCTCTCTTCTAACCTTGCCCCTGTTTGCCAGCCAGATAGTGTCAACCCCCATAAAGTGAAGGGCCACCACCGCCGCCCGGGCAGCTCCTCCTGCCCCCAACACCAGAGCGTTTTTCCCGTCTCCCACAAAACCCAGCTCTTCAACGGCCCTTTTGAAGCCCACCACGTCTGTGTTGTAGCCTATCAGCTTGTCCTGTTTGGGCTTCACGGTATTAACCGCCTGTACCAGATCGGCCTCTTCTCCACTTATGTCCATCTCTCGGTAGGCCATCTCTTTGAAGGGCACGGTGATGTTGAACCCCATGAAGTTCTGGGTGAAACAGAACCCCGACAGGATCTCGCTAAGGTAGCCCTCTTTGCCGTGAAAGGGCAGATACACAGCGTTTATTCCAAGCAGCCGGTACCCTGTGTTGTGGATGAGGGGTGACAGGGTGTAGTCTATTCCCACCCCCAGCACCCCTGCAATCCTGGTGGAGCCATCTATCTCCATCTATCCTACGATCTCCAGCTGATTGAAGAAGTAAGAGATCTCATAAGCAGCGGTTTCAGGAGCATCTGAGCCATGAACCGAGTTCTTTTCAATGTTCAGGGCAAAATCCTTCCTTATTGTACCCTCTGCAGCCCTTGCCGGATCGGTGGCTCCCATAAGCTCCCTCCACCGAGAGATAGCGTTCTCCCCCTTCAACACCATCACCACTATGGGCCCCGAAGACATAAAGTCGGTCAAAGAATCAAAGAACGGTTTGCCCTTATGAACCGCATAGAAACCCTCTGCCTCAGCTTTGGTGAGGTGAAGCATCTTCATGGCTGCGATCTGAAGCCCTCCCTTGTAGATTCTGTCCATTATCTCACCAGCAAGCCCTCTCACCACCGCATCAGGCTTGATGATAGCCAAAGTTCTCTCTTCCATTGCTTTATTCCTCCTGTCTTTTAGGGATTTTTATCTCTTAAGAGCCACCCTACCTTTCGGGTCTCTCTTATTGCAGAAACGGTTCCCTCTTTCTACCCAGAAAGGGGAGAAATTTTGTGATACCACAATCCCTTGCGATTAGAGAGGGGGTGGTATAACAAGGGATCGTATTAGACGAGAGGAGGACCGTTTCATGGAGGTATCTACTACGGTATTGGCGCTCCATCCGTTGCTGGCCATGTTGAAATCCACCGGACCGGTGGTGAAGATGGTTATTCTGCTACTTGTTATCCTATCCTTCACCAGTTGGGCCAGTATGATAGCCAAGATGATACAGCTGGGCAGGATAGCTAAAGAGGATCGGTCATTCATTCGCACCTTTTATGGAGAGAGGGACTGGCGAAGGCTTTACACCCTATCAAAGCTATTCAGAAAGGGTTTAGCCCCGCTACTCTACCGAGAGCTGGCAGGGGTTGTTAAAAAGGGGGATCTGGATCTGCCGCCACTTTCATCCCAACGTGCCATGGTTTGGGAACGGGTGGTTGAGGAGGTGATCCTCTTGAATCGGGGCAGACTCCACTCGTGGCTGGGATTTCTGGCCACAGTTGGCAACACCGCCCCCTTCATAGGGCTTTTT
>JALWSI010000016.1 GCA_027080315.1 bacterium
CCGGGCATCCAGGGGCCCCTCAGGTCTGAAGTTCTGAATGGCATAAACCTCTGCACCGTGAATCATTGTTGCAATCTCAAGAACCTGCTCGCTCCCAACAAGACCTGGCACTAAGGTAGTCCTGAACTCATAGGGAACTTTTCCCTGTAGTAGTAATTGCACAGAAGGCTCAACCGCCTCCCATTCAATTCCCCCTGTCAGCTCCGGATAAAGAACCGGTGGAGCCTTCACATCCATGGCCACCATATCCACCAATCCGCAGTTGATGAGGTGGCTAAGCAGCTTTGGATTTGATCCATTGGTGTCCAATTTAACGTTTAGACCAAGTGACTTGATGCTCTCAAGAAGATAGGGAAGATTAGGGTGCAGGGTGGGCTCTCCCCCGGTAACCACAACCGCATCTAAAAAACCCTTACGTTCCTCTATCTTCTCAAAAATCTGCTCTGGCTCAAGAAGAGGGGACTCCTCATAGCACTCTGGCAGTACCAGGGCCCTGTTGTAGCAATAAGGGCACCTGAAGGAGCAACCCCGCAAAAACAGGACCGACGCCACCCCCCCTGGATAGTCCACCAAACTCACTCCCACAAACCCGGCTATGGGGGGTAGGTTATGCTCTCTGGGAGGTGTAACCACCCTCCCCTGCTTTTCACCAACAATCACCGCCTCCATGGCAGAGGCTGCACACTTAAAGACTGTACTTCAGCGTCTTTCTCTCTGAAAACTCCTTCTTCTTTCCCTCGTTCCAGTTCTGCACCGGACGATAGTATCCTACGATCCTTGAATAGATCTCTGTGGGCACCCCCACAATCTTTCTCTTCCTGCTCTGCGTGTTATTAACTTTCTCCATATCAGATCTCCTCTGCTTCACCATGTTGGTAAATTTAGATTAGGTTTCTAACCTTTCAAGGGCCGCAGGGGCCTCAACTCTATCCTCTGATACCACATAGGCTGATACCACGCTGCCCGGCATAAGGTTGGCAAGCTCGTGGTCATCCACCTCCATCTCTATACCAAACTTTGCAAGCTCCTCTTCTGTATGGGGATAGGGACACACCTCGTGCTTTCCAGGTATGTAGCCGTGCACCGGGCATATGGAGAAGGTTGGAGTTATGCTGAAATAGGGCAACTTGAAGTTTTTAACCACCTTCTCAACAAGTCTCTTAACCGCATTGGGATCATCTATGCTCTCTCCCAAAAACAGATGGACAACGGTTCCTCCAGTAAACATTGCCTGAAGCTCATCCTGATGCGTGAGCACCTCCCATATGTCTTCTGTGTATCCTACAGGAAGGTGCACAGAGTTGGTGTAGTAAGGTGTATCTTTGGTACCCGCTGTTTTGATCTTTTCAAACCTCTCCCTGTCCCTCAATGCCAGGCGATAGCTGGCTCCCTCTGCAGGGGTGGCTTCAAGGTTATACAGGTTCCCTGTCTCTTCCTGGAAAACCACCAATTGCTCCCTCATTGCCTGCAGAACCCTCAAGGCCCATTCCCGGGCTCTGGGACTATAAATGGGCTCACCTAAAAGGTTCAAACAGGCCTCGTTCATTCCTGTTATCCCAATGGTTGAGAAATGATTATTCCAGTAGTAGCCAGAGCACTGCTTAACCTCTTCTAAGTACACCTTTGAGAAGGGATACAAGCCTCTCTCAGTAAAGTTCTCAATAACCTTGCGCTTTATCTCTAAAGAGACCTTGGCAAGGTTCATTAGATTAACGAGCCTTTCAAAGAACTCATCCTCATCCTTTGAAAGATATGCAATGCGAGGCAGATTTAGGGTCACCACTCCTATAGAACCGGTGAGAGGAGAAGACCCAAAAAGCCCCCCTCCCCTTCTCCTCAGCTCTCTGTTGTCTAAACGGAGGCGACAACACATAGACCTTGCATCGCTGGGGGAGAGGTCGGTGTTCACGTAGTTGGCAAAGTAGGGAATTCCGTACTTACCAGTCATCTCCCATATGGGCAGAAGGTTGGGGTCATCCCAGGGAAAGTCCTTTGAGATGTTGTAGGTGGGGATGGGAAATGTAAAGACCCGACCCTTGGCATCCCCCTCCATCATGAGCTCTGCAAAGGCTTTGTTAATCATTGATACCTCAGCTTGGAACTCACCGTAAGTCTCATCAGTCTCTTCCCCACCAATCACCACCGGGATGTTCTCAAACTCTTTGGGCACCATGAGATCCATGGTGAGATTTGTGAAAGGGGTCTGAAAACCAACCCTCGTAGGTACATTCAGGTTAAAGATGAACTCCTGAAGGCACTGTTTAACATCGCTGTACTTCAGGCCATCCCTTCTGATGAAGGGAGCCAGAAGTGTGTCAAAGTTGCTGAAGGCCTGAGCCCCTGCCGCCTCACCTTGAAGGGTGTAAAAGAAGTTCACTATCTGACCCAAAGCTGTACGAAAATGGCGGGCGGGCTTAGACTCCACCTTTCCGGGCACTCCCCCAAATCCCCTTTTGAGCAGAGCCATAAGATCCCATCCAACACAGTAGGCCGCCAAGATACCCAGGTCGTGAATATGAAAGTCCCCCTCCTCGTGGGCCTGCCTCACATCGTTGGGATATATGGTGTTAAGCCAGTACTTTGCCACCACAGAAGAGGCTATGTGAAAGTTGAGCCCCTGGAGGGAGTAGTTCATATTTGAGTTCTCTTTCACCCTCCAGTCCTCTTTCTGCAGGTACTTCTCAATAAGGTCTGTACCACTCACCAAAGCAAGACCAAGCTCACGGCTGGCCCGTCTCTTCTCACGGTAGAGGATATACGCTTTGGCCACTGCCGGCAGGCCGTTCTCCATAAGAACCTGCTCAACAATGTCCTGAATCTCCTCTACGTGGGGAATACTCCCCTTGCGAAAGAATAGGCGAAATAGAATGAGGGAGACCTCGTCTGAAAGCTCCTGGGCCTTTTCGGCGTTGGGCTCCCCCGTAGCCTGCATCGCCTTCTCAATGGCAAGGGTTATGCGCCTCTTGTTGAAGGGAACAATAGAACCGTCTCTCTTCCGTATTAAGTGCTCCATGGCGTGCATGCTACACTCCTTCACCAGCTTCTGGGGGATGCCCCCGATTCCGATTTCCCTATCTATCCCTATGCTTACCCCAAGTCAACAGGAGACCCCAATATCTTGTAGTTATTTTATACTGAACATCCAATATAGTGTTGTTATTGCCATTACTGCCACCAAGCGTATTCGGTACGATCATTATTATGGTTATTATGGCAGATATGACAAACAATGTTTAGATTACCCCTGTTCCAAAAGAAACTCTGAAGAGCCACCTTGACACAGCAAAAGCACCCCACCTACAAAGGGGCCATAAGCCCGGGTGGCGGAACTGGTAGACGCAGGGGACTTAAAATCCCCTGGGCCTGTGCCCGTGCGGGTTCGAGTCCCGCCCCGGGCACCAAAATCTCGTCCATAAAATCCTTGCCCTTTATTGTTCCTCAGATATATTCTATCCCTGAGTAAAGGGGAGAATATGGAATATCACAAAGAGAAGAGAGATACGGCCCCAACCCCAGAAGGGGAAGAGAAGGTAGAGAGACTCTCCCAAGAGCTTGTATCCCTGTTCAAGGGGGAAGATAGGGCCATTATTGAGAAAGCAATAGAGGTAGGAAAAGAAGCCCACCAAGGGCAGTTCCGCAAATCTGGAGATCCTTACATAGTTCACCCCCTCACCGTTGCAAAGATACTGAGAGACAATATGCACATGGACACCACCGGCGTGGCAGCAGCGGTGCTTCACGACGTAGTTGAAGACACCCATTTAACCGCTGAAGACATAGAGAGGGAGTTTGGTAAAGAGGTGGCCTTTTTGGTGGAAGGGGTATCCAAGATCGGTCGGGTAGAGGTTAAAAGCCGCCTTCAACAACAGGCAGAAACGGTTCGGAAGATGATCCTGGCCATGTCCCAAGACATCCGGGTTCTATTGATCAAACTTGCAGACAGACTACACAACATGCGCACCATTGAGTTCATCCCTGACGAAGCCAAAAGGCGCAAAATTGCAGAAGAAACCTTAGACATCTACGCACCCTTGGCCCACAGGCTGGGAATTGCCTGGATAAAGTGGGAACTTGAAGACTTAGCCTTTAAGCAGGTGAACCCAGAGATGCATGCTAAGATCCAGGCTTTGGTGGCAAAGAGCAGAGAAGAGAGAGAGGCCTACATTGAGGCCATGAGGAAGATCGTTCAACAAAAACTTGAAGAGAAAGGAATAAAAGCCACCATTCAGGGGCGTCCCAAGAACTTTTACAGCATCTACAAGAAGATGGAAGAGAACGGGCTCTCTTTTGAAGAGGTATACGATCTCACAGCCTTAAGGGTGATTGTTGACACCCCTGATGAGTGTTACACCGTTCTCGGCATAATCCACTCCAACTGGCCTCATGTTCCCGGCAGGTTCAAGGACTACATCACCCTTCCAAAACCAAACATGTACCAGTCTCTACACACCACGGTGATCGGCCCCAAAGGAGAGAGAGTAGAGTTTCAGATCCGCACCTGGGAGATGCATAGGATAGCCGAAGAGGGAATAGCCGCCCACTGGGGCTACAAAGAGAAGAAGAACCTTGTGAAAGACGAGGAGAGGCGGGTTATTCAATGGGTTAGGAACATTCTGGAGTGGCAACACGAGACCTCAGACCACAAAGACTTCTTGCGCAAACTAAAAGTGGACCTCTTCCCAGAAAAGGTGTACGTCTTCACTCCCAAAGGAGAGGTGAAGTCGTTTCCTAAAGGCTCAACCCCCCTGGACTTCGCATACGCCATACATACAGACGTAGGACACCACTGCACAGGTGCCAGGGTTAACGGGAAACTGGTCTCTCTAAACTACCAGCTTAAAACAGGGGATCAGGTAGAGATCATCACCTCAACCAACGCCCACCCAAGCAGAGACTGGCTTAAGCTGGTCCAGACCTCCAGGGCCAGAACAAAGATACAAGCCTGGCTAAGGGCCCAAGAGAGGGAGAGGGCCTTTGCCGTGGGCAAGTCGTTGTGCCAAGCAGAGTTCAGAAAGGTGGGTAAAAACTTCAACAAATACCTTGAAGAAGGAAGACTTGACCCCATATCAAGTGACTTTGGATTCAGGACATCTGAAGATTTAGTTGTCGCTGTAGGCTTCGGAAAGGTCTCGGCAAGACAGGTTGCCATCAAGGCCATCTCTCCAGAAGAGGTGGAAGGTGAGAAGGAGAAGAAGAGGCTCTCTTCTCAGCTATTTGACAACCTAAAGCCCCGCAAGAAAATGGAGGGGGCGAAAATTTCGGTTAAAGGGGTTGATGATGTACTGGTAAGATTTGCCCGATGCTGCAACCCCATTCCAGGGGACGAGATAGTAGGATACATAACAAGGGGGAAGGGAATAACTGTTCACGCAGCAAACTGCCCAAACCTCATGACCCTGCAGCTTGAACCAGAGCGCCAGATTGAGGTTGAGTGGGAGACAGAGAATCCTGTACCCATGCCTGTCAAGCTCTTGGTAGAGACAGAGGACACCCCAGGTATTCTGGCAGAGATCACCACAGCCATCTCAAAACACGGCGTCAATATTGAGGAAGGAGTGCTTAAAACCGATCCCTCTCGCAAAAGAGGTATCTTGAAGTTCACCGTTGATGTTAAAAACACCGAGCAACTTGAAGAGGTGATGCACTCTGTGCGCAAGATTCACGGGGTTATCTTTGTGAACAGGATATTTGCTTGATGCGCTCTTCTGCCAAGGCCGTCGTTCTTTTCTCGGGAGGACTGGACAGTATTCTCACCGTTAAGCTACTCCAAGACCAGGGAATCTCAACCATTGCCCTGCACTGTACAACCCCTTTTGTGGGGAATCCTTCGGATAGATTCAAAGATAGTCTTATCAAGACCTATGGCATAGAAGAGGCAATAATAAAAGACCTGTCCCTGCAGTTTTTACCGTTATTAAACCATCCTAAGCACGGATTTGGAAGTCAGCTAAACCCATGCATTGATTGCAAGATTCTATTCTTAAGAATAGCAAAAGAGATAATGGAAGAGAAAGAAGCGAGCTTTATTGCCACAGGAGAGGTTCTGGGACAAAGACCGTTTTCACAGAGAAGAGAGGCCATGGAGCTCATTGAGAGAGAGGCAGGGGTTGAAGGCATCTTAGTTCGCCCTTTAAGCGCCAAGCTTCTTAAACCCACAATCCCCGAAACCAAAGGACTGGTGAAAAGAGAAGAGCTGTTAGATATCCAAGGTAGAAGCAGAAAGAGGCAACTGGAGCTTGCAAAGAGATACGGATTAAAAGAGATTCCATCCCCAGCAGGAGGCTGCCTCTTAACCGATCCATCCTATTCAGAGAGGTTGAGAAGGCTTCTCCCTTTCTTGAACAAGCTATCCCCCTCAGATGCCATTGAACTACTCGGCGTTCTCCGTATGGGACGGCTCTTTATGATTGACCCCGAGCACCTACTGATCGTGGCAAGGAACGATTCAGAGGCCAAAGGACTAAAAGCATTGCAGAGAGGAACAATCCTAACTTGCAACACGAGCACCGGCCTGATGATTGGAGAACCAGAACCTAAAAGCCTGAACAGGGCCGCAAAGATCCTGGCAAGATACACAAGGGGCGTTGAAGGTCCAATCCAGGTAAAGTATGAGGTGAACCGCACATCAGAGGAGATCCTGGAGGTCACCCCTATGCCTCCAGAGAAGGTGGAGGAGTTCTTGGTAAGATGAAGCTGGGTCTTATGGTCTTGTTTAGTTATCTGATGGGAGGAATCCCCTTTGGGCTTCTGGTGTCTTACGTGCTTACAGGAGAAGATCCCCGCAAAGTGGGAAGCGGAAACATAGGAGCTACCAACGTAAGCCGAGCAGCAGGCAAGAAGGCAGGGGTCATAACCCTGATCCTTGATGCCTTAAAAGGTTTTTTGCCTGTGCTTCTGACCTATCATCTCTTTCCTCAAAACCCTCTTGCCATAGCCTTGGTGGGACTGGCGGCCCTGTGTGGCCACTGCTTCTCCCCTTATCTTAAGTTGAAGGGGGGAAAAGGGGTTGCCACTGGAGCAGGGGTATTTCTTGGAATCAGCCCAGGCGCCTTGCTCATGGCCTTGGTCGTGTTCGTATTTATGCTTAAATGGAAAGGCTACGTCTCTTTGTCATCCCTCACAGCGGCCTGGTGTATGCCCTTCTTCATATTGATTCTCAAAGGGTCTCCAGTTCTCTCCCTATCAGCTGCGGTGATGGCAGCTCTCATAACCTTGAGACACAAAGCCAACATTGAGAGGCTCATGGCAGGTGAAGAGCCAACCTTTGGAAAAGAGAGAAAGGCCCAATAAGATGTCTGTGCATCCCCAGATACTGGCATGGAGACGGGTAGAGTGCAGAGGGTTCCAAGAATCCCCTGAGCTTCCCGTGACCTACTATGGCAAGGTGGATTGGGAAGCCTATGTGGAAGGGTACAAACCCTCTCTTCCATACCAGGGATTTAACAGGTTGCATCCGGTACTCAAGGCTCTTGTTAAGAGTTTAGACGAGATTGTGCAGAAGATTCCACAGCTATTGAGCACGCCAAGGCCCAAAACGGGTATCTACGCAGCTGGGCTCCTTGAAGCAGAAAGAGACTGGCTTCAGAGGATGGTGGATGACGGTCACAAGATACGTCCCTCACATGGTCCCTTGCTAACCCACAATGGAATAAACTTCACCGTTGCCAGCTTTCTGGGCATACCCTTCTATTCTGGCTGGGGGATAAACCACGTCTGCTCTTCGGGAAACGATCTGCTGAGGCTTGCTCTATGGGAGATGGAGCAAGGAAAGGTGGATATAGCTATCTTGGTTGCAATAAACAGCATGCAGAGCACCGTAAGAACAGCATATCATAAGGTTCTGGGGATAGTGTCTCAAACCGGAAAGGTGCGCTCCTTTGCCAAGGATAGAGACGGCACAGTGGTGGCCGATGGAATGGTGGTCATGGTGCTTGCAACCCCAAAATGGAGCGCAAAACACGGCATTCCTTCAGCAGCCAAGGTGCTAAGTGCTGCATCTGTGGCCGATTCTTCACACATGTACAGCCTGGATCCCCACGGAGAGGCATGGACCACGGCCCTTCTTGAGGCCATCAGAACCGCGGGGGTAACCCCTGAGGATATTCAGGTAATCAAGGCCCACGGCACAGGAACCAGGATGAACGATGAGGTGGAAGGGGGGATAATATCGCGAATCTTCTCCCGAAGCTCCCCTGTGGTCACCGCAATTAAACCGCGGGTGGGACATACCATATCCGCTTCATCATTGCTGGAATTGGCCATACTGATACAAAACCTAACCCTATTTGGAAAAGTCACTCCAATTAAGGGGGTTAAAGAAGAAGATGTTGATCGAGATTTGGCGTCTCTAAAACTGGCCACTTGTGATAAGGAGTGGCCTTGCAATCTTCCAGCAAAAGTGGTCTCCCTGGCAGCGGGGTTTGGGGGATTCTACAGCGCTGCTGTGCTTGAGGTGGAAGGAGAGTAGATTGGCAAAGAGGATTGAGACCTGTCCAAAGTGCGGCTACCAATGGGAGGTTTACCACAATCCCATCCCCACTGTGGACATAATCATAGAGCTTGAAGACGGCAGCATCGTGCTCATAAAGCGCAAAAACCCACCTTATGGATGGGCATTGCCAGGAGGATTTGTGGACTACGGAGAGTCTTTAGAAGATGCGGCATTGAGGGAAGCCAAAGAGGAGACCGGCTTAGAGGTGGAGCTGAAAGGTCAGTTTCATGCATACTCTGATCCAGACCGAGATCCGCGACACCACACAATCACCGTGGTCTTCAAGGCATCAGCCAAAGGGATACCAGAGGCTGGGGATGACGCGGCCGAGGTTAAAGCGTTCCACCTTAATCAATTGCCCAAGCAAATGGCCTTTGATCATAGTCAGATACTCAGAGACTATGCGGAAGGGAGGTATCCGTGAGCCTCTTCCTGAACGAGAAGTGCGGGGTCATGGGGGTTTATGGTCACCCTGAGGCCGCCAACCTGGTCTATCTCGGGCTATACGCCCTTCAGCACCGAGGTCAAGAAAGCGCAGGAATTGCAGCATCCCACGAAGGTGAGATTCATCTCGAACGCCACATGGGCCTTGTGGCAGATATCTTCACCCACGAGCGTCTGGCACGACTGCCGGGAGAGGTGGCAATAGGCCACAACAGGTACTCCACCACCGGAGAAAGCCTTTTGAAGAACGCCCAGCCATTCTTGGTTAACTGCAGACTCGGGGAGATGGCCATAGCCCACAACGGCAACCTCATAAA
>JALWSI010000017.1 GCA_027080315.1 bacterium
GCATTACGTATATAGATGGATAATCCGAGCTGCAACACCATAAGCGGGGAGGCATGATGGAGGAGCAAAAGGCAACAACGAGGGAGAACGACCCCATTGAACCAAAAGAGCCTCTGCTTCTTAAGATCGTCGTGGGGTTGGTGAAAATGGTCGTTTTAACCATTTTGGGAATAGGAATATGCATAGCAGTGGTGATAAAGCTACTGGTAGAACTGGCGATTCTCTGTTTCATGCTAAGCCTGCTTTTTAGCTGTCCCCCGGCTTTCCTAATACTTCTTGCCATAGCGGCTTGCAGAAAAGAGTAGAAGAGCCCGCCTCCGGCGGGCCCAAAGCTACTATCACCCCTCTTTACCCTCGCAGCGACTATCAGAAAATGAGCCCCAGAAGCTGGCTTTAACCGAGGGACAGATCTCGTAGTTTCTGAGTCCATACTCATCCTTCAATATGGCATCAAGCTCGTTCACCGATGACTCCCAGGGCTCTGCTCCTGAGTTCACCCTGTTGGTTCCTGTGTATATGGAGGCCACAACAGGGTCCACACCAAAACGGAAGGTAATAGAAGAGAGAAGCACGCAAAGAAGCTTAAGATCGTAAAAGGTGGAGATGAACCTCTTGTTCTTCTCATACAACTCTAACAACTCTTTCTCGTCAATATCCCTTCTTATCTCCGCAGTTATGGATGATCTAATCCGTCTTCTATTCCCTATATGTTGTCTATTTATCCTATTATGTTCTTCCACACTAACACACTTATAGATATCTTCCTTAGTCAGAATATCTCCATCTCTAACACATGGCAAAAGTATAAAGAGACTTATCATTAGCAGACCATCATCAATGATAAATCTTCCAGGGGTTATCAATCTATGAACCAGCTTTCCATCCCACAAAACCCACACACCTTTATCTCCAAAATAGGCTAACATACGATCAGGATGGAATCCTTCTCCATGAAAAGCATTTCCTCTACCCACAAGTATTAAAAATCTTGATTGAGACATATTGTACCTCCTTTCTTAGTTATTAGAGAGATAGAAACACTTATTACCTACGCATATCTTAGCTACAGGCTCTATCTCTCCCTCCGTCTCACCAACCAGATTTCCATGGATATCAAAGACGTATTTGTCACCATGGATGTGGTGGTAAATGTATCTCTTTATGGCTCCCCAGGCAGTTATGGTGCCGTGGTTCAATATGTAGTGCTCTCTCACCATTATTCCCACATAATCCAGCACCCTATCCATATCCTCACCCATGACGAACTCTTTCTTGACACCTATGCGACGCCAACCCTCAATAAAGGCCCTGACAAAGCCAGGAGAACTCCAAGGTCCACCTGTTGTCTCAACAAATATGTAGGGATCTTCCAGCTTACATATTGCCACCTGCCTCTTTTTAACCCACTCTATATACTCTTCAACAGGTTCCTTTTCAATTTCAAGAATCTCAACAAGTTTTAGAACAAAAGATGCACTATCGTACTTGATATCAAAGTTTCCATCCTTTATCCATGCGTACAGATCAGCTCCACATAGAAAAGAATCCAGAGACTTTAATCCTGCTTCAATATTGTTATATTCCATGCGTTCTACTAACTCTTTTTCATTCATACTTACCACTTTCTTTTTAATCATCTCAAATAGTTTTACACCTTTAGATAACCTGTTCACCACTTCAACATTACTCTCATTATTCTCAATAATATTCTCCATTCTACACCTCCTATCTTAATCTTTCATAAATAAATATACGAATATCCTTAGGTCACTTACAGGGACTAAAGACAAAGGGATGTCTTAAAACTAAACGGCTCTTAAGAAATGTTGCCTTGGTACTCCACCCAATCCCTGAGCTCTGCCATAATCTCTTCTCTCAACTCAGGGGGCTTAAGAACGAATATGTTGGGCAGCCAGGGTTTTATGACGAAGTTCTTTATAGGATCCAAATTAACTGCAAGGAAGGATACTATCAGGTCTCCTGACTCTGTTTCATCTTCTATGATCTGACTGGGATCAAACTTCTTACGCTTAAAATAGTGGGCAACCTCTCTCTTAACCAACACCTCAACCCTTTTGCCCACACCATGACCAAGATAAGGGTAGTAAACATCCTGCAGCTCGTTCTCAGGAATACAGGCAAATCTTCGGCTTGTGGGGGATATGTCTTTGATTCTGTCAATGGCGTAAGACTTGATCTTAGAATCTCTCATATCCCGGGCCAGCAGGTACCAGAATCCCTTAAGATAGGCCAGTTTGTAGGGTTCAACCTTGCGGGGTTCATCCTCATCCTTGTAGAGAAAGGTGATAACCTGTTGCTCCGAGATGTGACCAAGAAGGGCCATCATGTTATTCTGTGTCTCGTCGCTGAGCATCTGGGGAATCCCCGCAGAGATGTGAACTGGCGAGATAACATTCTCGCTAAGGCCTAAAAAACCGCTCACGCTGGGTTCAATATCAGGTAGAAGCTGACGAACAAGATGCCTTGCAGCAATGAGAAAAGAGAGTTCCTCGTCTCCCAGCATCTCCACATTTTTCAGCTCTGAATGATCTGCAGAATAGACCCCCTGATCCACGCGGGTTATGGAGAATCCGGCCTCTCGCAAAAAACGGAGATCCCGGTTTATGGTACGGGTGCTCACCGAGAAATCCTTTGCGAGTTTTGAAACACTCACACGCTCCTTCTCGCCCAGCAGACGAAGAATGCTAACCAAGCGTCTCAACCGCCTTTTGCTGTCCTCTACAGGCACACAACACCTCCCTCACCAAGATGGATGTTTTCGCCCACAGCCACACCTTATACCACTGAAACAGGTTCTGGTCAAGTTTAGCACCCATTTTTTGTAACAGTCTGAAAGAATTAAAGGAGGTGAACAAAACCATAAAGGCAGCATATCCATCTCTTTATTACTGAACACAACTATTCCTCTGGATAGCAACGCTACCTTCCGCAGATTCCACTCCAAAGACCCCGGACTAAATAAGACAATCTAATCGGTCATCACCACCAACCATAGCGATAACGGCGGTGATGGTAGCCATGGCGATGGTGATGATGGTGGTGATAACCAGAGCTATAACCAAAACCCCACCATCCCGCAGAGTATGAGGGATAGTGATAAAGGGGGTAACCGTAAGCAGGAGCAATGGCCACCGGATAACATCTGTAAATCACAGTGGGATGATACCCATAGTAGAAACCCCTGTAGTATCCACCATTGTAGTAACCACCGCCAAAGGTCACCGCCCAGCCCAGCATGATCATGAAGGCCACCATCAAACCCTTCTTTCTCATATACCGCTCACCTCCCCTCACTGGTGAATGGTTCTGCCTCTATGAAGAATCTCTAAAAAGCGCCGCCCTTTGTAATTTATGATAGTCCCAAGATGCTTGTATGAAAAGGGGTGAGGTGAAAGAAGAGGTCCAAGCCACTTTGAATTAAGAGCCTCTTTGATACAACAGAGAGGATTTGCTTGACATTATGCATTTGAAATGCATATTTTTCACTTATGGAAGCCAACAAAACACCCATCTACATCACAAGGTCACTGGAACCCGTGATCAAAAGGGCTGTTGAGCAGTTTCCTGCGGTGGTCCTCACCGGGCCACGGCAGTCCGGCAAGACCACCTTGTTGAAGCATCTCTTCTCAGATCGCTACCGCTACGTGTCTATGGAACCGCCAGATGTGAGGGTAGCTGCAAAAGAGGACCCCAGAGCCTTTATTGAGATGTTCCCCCCTCCCGTGATCCTTGACGAGATACAGCACGCTCCAGAGCTACTCCCTTACATAAAAGAGAGGATTGATTCCAACAGAAACAAGAGGGGACAGTTCTTGCTCACAGGATCACAGAACCTGCTCTTAATGGAGAAGGTGACCGAATCACTGGCAGGGCGAGCCGCCTTGCTTCGTCTCTTTCCCCTTTCACGGCGAGAAGCCGCAGGAGAACCCCAACTCCCTCTACCCTGGGAGAGAGAGAACAGAAACGAGTCAAATAAACGCCCTTTCACCTATGGGGAGCTTTGGAGAAATCTGCTGAGGGGGTGGTATCCAGAGCTTGTGGCCTATCCCAACATAGACTCAAACCTGTGGCATGGTAGCTACATACAAACCTATCTGGAAAGGGATGTACGTACCATCAGACAGGTGGGAGATCTCTCTCAGTTCCAGAACTTTCTCCGCATCTTGGCAGCAAGAAGTGCGCAGCTCCTAAACCTCACTGACATAGCCAGAGACCTCGGTATCGCAGTCAACACCGCAAAGGCATGGCTCTCAGTTTTAGAGGCCAGTTACCAGGTTATCGTGCTACGCCCTTACTTCACCAACATAGGGAAGAGACTTGTGAAAAGACCAAAGGTGTATTTTACCGATGTTGGCACCCTTTGCTATCTGGCGGGGCTTAAAGAGCCCCACCATGCTGCAGCAGGTCCCATGGGAGGAGCAATAATGGAGACAGCCGTCCTCTCTGAGATAGTTAAGACCCTTGTACATCAAGGCATAGAACCCAGAATATACTTCTGGCGCACCATAGCAGGGACAGAGGTGGACTTAGTTGTGGAAACGGAGGGCAAGCTGGTCCCCATAGAGGTAAAATTATCAGCCACTCCCCGTCCTACCATGGCCTCCGCAATTAAAAGGTTCCAACAGGATTTTGAGAACAGGGCACTTTCCGGATACGTGGTTCATCCCGGAGAGGTGAAGCTGCCTTTGGGATCAGGGGTGATGGCTCTTCCCTTCGCAGAATTGTAGGTGCAGGTGAAAGAGCAACCTGCATATAACGAGATGCGGCTTTTACACAAAAGGATCAAGGCTTGTAGGTGAAGCTCACCTTTCGCTCTTCGTCCTTACGCCTATGGTCTGACCTGCCTCTGCTGCTGGCCTCGCTCTGGTAGGTTGAGTAAGAACAGCTGTTCTTCTTTTGCGACTCAGGGCGATACTGCTTTCTTCTCATGGTGTCAAAAAAGGTCGCTGCTGCAAAGAGATTAGGGAACATCCCATCACCCCCTTTTCCAACTACTGTTTGTAAAGTTAAGCCTATGTTCAAAATTATCAATACCTTTTTAAGAAATGAGGCAGGGTTTTGGTCTGGACCAAATCTGACCAGACCCTCTTCTTTATTTTAACACTTACGAAACTTAAACCTTGAAATGCAAAATGATCAAAATCACCCCTTTACTTTTACGCCCTAAAGGGGTAGGTTTGCAAAGAGAGGTTTATTAAAGAGTTGGGCTTAAAAGCTTTTCAAAGAGATTACAGAACAAGCCCAAGGAGGTGCATTTGAGCCAAAAGCCTTCTTTGATGGAGAGATTCTTAAAGGCGCTTATGGACATGGCAAATAGAATAAAACCAAGGAGGTGTGTTTTGAGCAAAGACTCTTCTTTAATAGACAAATTCTTAGGTGCGTTTCTGGGCATGGCAATAGGCGATGCCCTGGGAGCCCCGCTGGAGTTCAAACGACCGGGAGAGTTTGAAGAGGTTACAGGTTTCACTGAGGGAGGTATTCACCACATTCCCAAGGGTTGCTGGACAGACGACACCTCAATGGCCCTCTGTCTGGCAGAGAGCCTGATTGAGTGCAACGGCTTTGATCCTGAAGACCAGATGAAACGCTACGTGAGGTGGTGGAAAGAAGGTTATCTCTCTCCTGTGGGCTTCTGTTTTGACATAGGCACCACCGTCTCAATGGCTTTGAGCACCTTTCAGAGCACAGGAGAGCCCTACGCAGGTTCCACGGATCCCTACAGCGCAGGAAACGGTTCTCTCATGCGACTTGCCCCTGTGCCTCTCTACTACCACCGGGATCCCCAAAAGGCCATTGAGATGTCAGGCGAAAGCTCTAAAACCACCCATGGGGCAGACACCTGCATAGACGCCTGTAGGTACTTTGGAGGGCTGATAGCGGGAGCGGTGATGGGTGTTGACAAGGCCACCCTCCTCTCTCCGGGCTGGAGGCCAGATGGCAGAACCTGGCAGCAGAACGAGCTTCACCCCGAGATCTGGGAGATCGCTCAGGGCAGCTTCAAGACAAAGTCACCGCCTCAGATAGAGGGAAGCGGCTACGTTGTGAGATCACTGGAAGCAGCCCTGTGGGCCTTTTACAAAGGAGGAGACCTTGAAGAGAGTGTGCTGCTGGCGGTGAATCTGGGAGAAGACGCAGACACCACGGGCGCAGTCTGTGGCCAGCTTGCAGGGGCCTATTACGGAAAAAAGGGCATACCCAAAAGGCTAATAAACGGCCTGTACGAAAGGCTCATTGTGGAGTACATGGCTGAGAGACTGTACAGGGTATCATAACGAGCTCTGAGTAAAACTACAGAGGCTTCTGTCATCATCTATTCTTCCGTGCCCGTTTTCTTGCATGGTAGAGCCTTTCCGTAAATCCGCCTTCTTGGAGAAACCGCTCCTCAAGGCTTTGGATCTGGCCTCTGAGCAGATAAGTGGCTTGGTTTATGAGGCAGATCATAACATTGGCGAAGGTCTCAGGGTCAGAAAGGTTGGACCAGTCCGATAAGTCGGACAGATCTGACACCCTCTTCTTCCTCACCCGAAGGGCCTCTGGCGAGTCTTTATCCCAGATGGGCAATCCCCTTTGTCTAAGAAAGGCCTTGTAATCAAGCAATAACTCTTCAAGGCTCGCCCGAGCCACCCCGGTGAGCTTTAGCTCCATCTTCTTGGAAGTTGCCGAGGCCATGCTGCCCTCTGCAATGTTCTGTGCCCCGCTCCTTGATCGTGGGTTCTTGAGCGCTTGTTAATGAAACGATTGCAGAAGATCACTGTTGCGTCGTAGATAACCTCAGCAAGCAGATAAGACCTTAGCTTTCTATATCCTCCGTGTGGAGGGATGAGGTTGGAGTCTTTTTCTCTCATAGTTCCTTCATAATCTTAACATATCCGGCGGATACCCCTACGCCTCATCAAGTACTGCTGAGCACTCAGTAGCTCTTACTAACCACACCGATCCTTTCTATAATCCGATCCGCCGAGAATTCCGCCATCACACCTCTTTTCTTTGAAGCCACTTCAGGACTTCTGCTACGCCATCACCACACATTGATCAACTCTATTTTGCGTTAGGTTAGAGAGTTTCAAATGTTGGTTGTACAGTTTTCTTTCTCTTTCCAAAACAACGGGGAGATCCCTTGCTGTGGAATCTCCCCCACATTTTAGGCTGATTCTCCAAAGCCTCCTAAGTGACCAATTGCTGAACAGGGGAAAGCTATATCTCCCTCCATTGCGACAAAACAGAGGGCAAGATCTTCTTCAAGGCGAAATTTGCAAGTTTGCTCTCTTTCAATGCCACTGACCCGTTAGAAGGCCCTTTGGATAGCCGCTGTAGTTCTTCTGTGCCCCACTTTAAGATCGGGATGCCTTTCTCCCCTTCTTCAGCAGCGACAGCCAAAAGCAAGGTTTCCATCCAGGCTTCAAATCTCCCATTTTCGGAGATGGCCTCATTCTCGGCAAAGAAGGCTATCAAATCCCGTATATGGCCACGAACAATCTCTTGGTAGCTCACTTTCGGAGTTTTGGGAGAGAGAAAACGGTAACCAAACTCCCTTTTACACCCTGAACACCAGTAATAGATATCCTCCCAACCTATGGGAAAGAGGGCGACCCCTTTAACAGGCTCAGGAGTCCTTATGGAAAAATCAGGAAACCCCATCTCTCCCCTTGAAAACTCCAGCTCTCTTCCCCCGCAATAAGGGCATCCTGCCTTAAAGATCTCAAAGTGAGCCAGACGAAGCAGAACAGGGGCAGGAATCACCAAGGGATACTGAAGCTCTATCTCAATAAGCTCGTGTCCCATCCCGCTACCCCCTATCAACCCTCAAACTGCTCCTCCAAACCCCACCTCCTTGGCCCCAAAAGAGGCGTAGTCTGAAGGGTTGCTGGTGAGCACAATCACCTGCAAACCGTTCTTGGCGGCAAGGTCAAGCATACGCTGAACCACCCTCACCCTGTCAGGATCCGTGTTCACAAAGGCATCATCAAAGATCACCGGCAGGGTTCCACCGTGCTCTGCGGCCAGCAGCTCTGCAATGGCCAGTCTAACCGCCGCAGCCACCTGCTCCTTTGTGCCCCCGCTCAGGGCGTCAAAGTCAAAGGCGCCTTCAAAGTTCCCTCTGGACCGGGCCAGCTTGACACCGCTAAGCCTGTTGCTCTCGGCATCAAACTCCACCTTGGCTTCGGCGTCTGGAAAGATGCACCTGAGATACCTGGTAATACGCTCTGCAAGAGGCTGAGAGAGCCTATCTGCAAGCTCCTTCTGCTTTTCGCGAAAGAGATGATCAATTAGTTTAATGGCTTCTGCCCGCAGCTCAATCTTTTGGTAGTTCTTCTCAGCAAAGTTGCGCTCGGCCTCGGCCTCCTCAAGCTCCACCTTGGGATCAGACTCCCTTGAGACCTTCAACAGCTCCCCTTTGGCGGCCATGGTCTCTCTGGACTCCTGGATAATCCTCTCCTTCTCCGCCTTGGCCCTGGTGAGCCTCTCGTAATCTCCCTGCAGCTCCTCAGGATTCAGCTCAGCTATCCTCTTCTTGACCTCCTCAACCCCGGCTGTGGCCCTGACCACCTTCAGCTTCACCGCCTTGAGGTTGGCCTCTCGCTGCCCGTCATCCCCGTACTGCTCAATCAGCATCTCAAGATTGGCCTTGTGGTTAGAGAGGCTCTGCTCGTCCTCAAGAAGATCCTTCAAGAGTGCCTGAAGCTCACCTTCCAGCCCCTTCTCTCTCTTCTTGGCCTCATCCAAGGCCTTCTTTTTGACCTTCTCTTCACCCTCTGCCTCTTCAACTGCCTTCTTGGCCTTCTCAAGCAGCTCTTTGGCTTCATCCAAGGTGTTGGGGCTCTCAGGGTCTTTCACCTGCTCCCTGCGGCGCGCCACCTCCCCTTGGGCAGAGGCAACGGCCTCATTGGCATCCTCCAAAGCCCCAGAGAGACCGGTGGGATCAAGCTCCTCAAGGGCAGACTCCCGCTCCTTAATCTGCAACTCAATCTCTGCCCTCTCAGCAAAGGCCTTCTCTGCCTCATCAAGGGATGTTAGGGATCTCTCATTAAGCAGCCTCTCTAAACGATCCTCTAAACCCCTCTTCTCCTCGCGGCACTTTTGCAGGCTGTCTCCACCACCAGGGCGGATCTTGAGCCTCACCCCGTCTCCCACCTTGACCTCTGAGACCTCTGTGAGCCTCTTTGACCCTTTGGGAGCAACAACCTCGCCGTTCACCACCACAGTCTCGGCGGCCTCAACCACCTCAACC
>JALWSI010000018.1 GCA_027080315.1 bacterium
TACCATGGGCACTGCAAACCTTGAATGGGCCCTGTCAAGCTGAAGGGCCTTCATCACCGCAGCGGAGGTTGGGGTTCGGGTGGGACCGATAATGGCCATAACCCTGTCTCTTGTAACCAGTTGACGAGCCTTCAACACAGCCATCTGGGGAGCACCTTTGGTGTCGTAGATAACCACCTTCACCGGATGACCCAATATGCCGCCCTCTTTATTCACCTTCTCAACAGCCATCTCCACAGCCTTCTTCTCTGGATCCCCAAGCCAAGCAGCTGGACCGGTAACTGCAAATATGCACCCAATCTTGTAAACCTGCTCACCGGCCATTGAAGCACCAGAAGCCACCATCACAAAGAACACCGCACATACAGCCAATGCTAACTTTCTCATAAACTTTTCTCCTTTCTCTGAACTTTGATCGCTATAACCAATACCCAACCAGCAGAATTTTTCGCTTAAATAGACTTAGAACCCTATACAGAATTATCTACTCCCATCTCTCCCCCCAAGGGGGAGTAACCCACAGAAACCAGAAAGAGCACCCGCACAACCACCTCTACGCGGCGCTTCACCCTGCATCCTCCTCTCTCTAATGCTGTTGCCAAGACCTCTTAATCATTTGAAGGACCAAAATCAAGCAAACCGCTGTTTTTTAATCACATCTAACCTTCTTAAGCCCAACCGAAATTTTTATTGACACCCCTCTCTCCCTATCCTATACTTTGTGTCATCCTCAGGTAGAAAGGTGGTACTGTGCATGAGCGGATTTGTCTGAGGCTGGTCGTTTACAAAAAACAACAGAAACGATGTTTTATTTACAACCATTGTGATCTTTAGGCGGTGTAGAGGGCTGTTAGTAGGCACTTTTAGAGTAGAAGGGGGATTGTATGGACAGAAAAGAGTATTTTGAGAGAACCAAGGAGCTGTTTGTAGGAGGAGGCATCTTCGGAAAGGGCGAGGCTCTGAAGGGAGTTCGGGTTCTTGACGTCACCGCAGTGGTCCTCGGCCCCTCGGCAACAGACTACCTGGCAGAGTTTGGAGCTGAGGTGATCAAATTTGAAGCATCCCATGGCGACCAGATGCGCGCCGTTACACCTTACGCCTACTTCTGGAAAAACATGTCTCCAGGTCTGTGGGAACAACAGCATAACAAGTACTGGGTGGGCATGCACCTTGGAAATCCCAAGGCCAAAGAGCTCTTCCTTGAGTTTGTGAAGAAGGCCGACGTGGTTGTGGACAACCTGACCCCGGGAAGACTGACAGAATGGGGCGTGGACTATAAGGTGCTCAAAGAGATAAACCCCAAGATCATCCAGCTCCACGTGTCTGGGTTCGGCAGCTGGGGTCCCTGGACAGGAAGAACCTCTTACGATGCCATTGCCCAGTCCATGGGGTGTCTGGCCCACATTACAGGGTTTGAAGACAGAGGGCCTCTCAAATCTGGAGTGTGGATAGCTGACTGGATAAATGGATTGATGTGTGCAGTCTCCATTGCTGCAGCCCTCAACTACCGGGAGCGCACAGGAGAAGGACAGTTTATTGACCAGCAGCAGGTTGAGAACGTTATCAGGATGCTTGATTGGACCTGGATCTACACCTACCTCACAGGCGAGAACAGGCACAGAGCAGGAAACAGAGACTTAGCCATCTGCCCCTCTAATCTCTTTGACTGCCTTGACGGCTGGATAGCAATAACGGCTTTCACAGAGGAAGAGTTCAAAGGTCTATGTCAGGCCATGGGTCGTTTAGACCTCTTTGAGAAGTACAGAGATCCCCTTGAAAGGCTGAAAGACGAAAACGCCAGGGCTCTTTTAGACGAGATCGCCCAGTGGACAAAAGAGAAGCACGTGGCTGAGGTGGAGAAGCTGGGAGACAAATACGGCTTCGCTGCCACCCGGGTGTTAGAGGTGGACGACGTTTACGATGGAGAGGCATACCAAGAGCGTGGCTCCATTCAGGAGTACGAAGACGAGATGTACGGTCCCTTCAAAGAGCAGTGTTATCCTCCGAGGATGAGCGAGACCCCCAGCCGTTTGAGATGGGGAGCCCGCCCCATAGGCATAGACAACGAGTACGTCTTCAACAAGGTGTTGGGGCTCTCTCTGGAAGAGATTGAAAAGCTTCACGAAGAGGGTGTCATCTACAAGTGGAATCCCGATATGCCTTCCACCTGTCCTCCACCTGATTGGGATGGAAAATCTGGAATTAAGTTTCCTTGATTGTTAGGGGGTGTATTATGGACGAGAAAAAGATAGTTGGAATGGCCATCAACGCAGAGTACGCGAAGTCAATTTACGAGGAGACAAAACCAGAGGACATACCGAAAAAGCCCGAGGCCTTAGACGACCTCGTGGTGCTTGACCTCAGCTATGGCAACTTTGCAGGGCTTTATGCTTCATCGCTGCTCTCAGAATTGGGAGCAGAGGTGATCAGAATAGAGCCCCCTGGAGGAGACATTGCCCGCAAGATGACCCCCTACGGTAAGATGATCAAGGATTCGGGCCTGCCCTACATAGTTGAGGCGAGAAACAAGTACCACGTCACCCTTGATATAACCACCGAAGAGGGCGCAGAGGTCCTGAAAGGGCTGGCTAAACACGCAGACGTCCTCATTGAGACCTTCAGGCCCGGATACATGGCCTCGTTGGGTCTGGGTTACGAGGATCTAAAAGAGTTGAATCCACGGCTCATCTACTGCTCTATCCACACCTACGGCCAGTTTGGAGGCGAGGCAGAAAAGCACTACAACCAGCCAGACTACGACCTGAACAACCAGGCCAGGGGTGTGGTCATGTCTGTAACAGGAGAGCCTGACCTGGATCCGGAGGTGCCCAAAGAGTACAAAAGGCCTCTAAGACAGGGCAACTGGATGGGATGGTATGTAGGCGGAGGATGGGCAGCCTACGGAATCAACTTGGCCATCTTCCATCGCTACAAAACCGGAAAAGGGCAGTTCATAGACTGCTCACCACCAGAGGGGTTGTTCTCCATAGCCAACTACCTCTTCCAGTACTACCACATGCGTGGAGACAAGATGGTTAGGGCCGGTAACTACGACTACGCAGTCTTCCCCTACTCCTACTTCAAGTGCAAAGACGGCTATGCTTTCATTTCAGGTTTCACCGATCCCAATTGGGCTGCAATCTGTGATCTTATGAATCGTCCTGACCTGCAAGATCAATTCCCCACCATTAAAGAGAGACTGACTCCAGAGAACCAGCCGAAGATTCAGCACGAGATTGAGAAGTGGACCCAGAACTACACCTCAGAAGAGCTGCTTGAGATGATCACCGAGTACAGCCGCAAGCCTGACAAAAAGGGCACTGTGGTCACGGGAAGGTTGGAGGAACCCAAAGACACCCTTGAAAGAGAACACTGGCAGATGAGAAAGACCTTCGTGATCATTAACGATCCTTATTACGGAAAGCTACTGGTTCAAGACTCGTCTCTGCACGGAATGTCACGCACTCCAGGCAGGATCAAGTGGCTATGCAGACCCATTGGAGCAGATAACGTGTTAATCTACAAGAAATATCTGGGCTACGGACCGTCCAAGATAGAGGAACTTAAATCAAAAGGTGTAATGTGAGGAGGAGAGATATGGACAAGACCAACTACTTCCAGTGGAGCAGCGAAACATTCTCTACCGAAGATATCTTCAGAAAAGGCGAAGCCCTGAAAGATATTAAGATCGTAGAGCTCTGTACCCTCATCTTGGGACCGGCGACCCCTGCCTACCTGGCGGAGTTTGGTGCAACGGTCTTCAAGGTTGAGCTTCCTGGAATGGGAGACACTATGCGCTCTCTCACCCCGTGGGGCCACTTTTACAAAAACCAGGCCCTTGGGTGGTTAAAAGAGGCGCGCAACAAGTACCACGTGACCATCGACGTCCACCACGAAGAGGGCAAAGAGCTGTTCAAGAGACTTGTGGCAGAGTCTGATGTGGTTGTAGAGAACCTGAGAGCAGGAACCATGGACAGATGGGGCATTGGCTACAGAGACTTGGTAGAAGTTAACCCCAAACTCATCTACATCGCAAACAACGGCTTTGGACAATGGGGCCCCTACGTTGAGCGTCCCAGCTACGACGCCATTGCCCAGTCTGAGTCAGGAGAGGCCTGGATCTCCGGATTCCCCGGCAGGCTGCCCATGAAAAGCGGCATATGGCTATGTGACTACTACGGCGCCTTAATGGCTGCTGTGGGAATACTGGCAGCCCTTCACTACAGAGATCGCACTGGCAAGGGGCAGTACCTCGAGTTCTCCCAAACCGAAAACATCATGAGAGCAATGGACTGGACCTGGATCTACCAGGGGCTCACTGGCAAGGGAAGAGAAAGGTACGGGAACAGAGACGTGGCGATATGCCCATCTGAGATCTTCAAGAGCAAAGACGGAGAGCTCGTTGCAGTGGCAGCGGTTAACAACGATCAGTTCAAGGCCCTATGCCAGGCCATGGAGAGACCTGAGCTTGCAGAAGAGCCCCGCTTCGCCACAAACCTTGAGAGGACAAAAGAAGAGAACGCTCCTGTAATCTTAAAGGTGGTGAAAGACTGGGTGGCCTCAAAGACCTGGGGTGAGATAGACAAGCTCGCCAAGGAGTACGGGTTTGCAGCAGAGAAGGTTTACAGCGGCAAAGACCACTACTACGATAAGCACTTTGAGGAGAGAGGATTCAAATGGCACATTGACGATCCCATCCTGGGAGAGTGCGTGGAAGAGGGAATCGCTCCCAAACTCTCAGAGACCCCTGGTAGAATAAAGTGGATGGGCAAACCCGTGGGCTTTGACAACGAATACGTCTTCACCAAGTATCTCGGTCTCTCCTTAGAACAGTTGAAGGCTTTGGAAGAGAAAGGCGTTATCGGCAAATGGACCGACTATCCGGGCAGAAAGCCACCTGAAGATTGGGACGGCAAATCTGGAATCATCTATCCATAGGAGGTACAAAGATGGCAGACAAGAGCATACCTTGGGATCAGTGGATAAGAGAGCACGACGACCCCAAATACGCCAGAAACAAACCTGAAGCCCTTGACGATATATGGGTGATAGACCTCAGTTACTCAAACATGGGAGGCTGCTTTGCCTCATCCATTCTGTCTGAGCTGGGGGCCAATGTTATCAGAATAGAGCCAAGCAGCGGAGATCCGGCAAGAGAGTACGCTCCTTTTGGTATCACAAAGGGAGGGGTAGGCTTGGGATACCTCAACGAAGGCCGCAACAAGTACCACATCACCCTCAATCTGGATACCGAGAAAGGAAGAGAGATCCTGAAGAGCCTGGTTGATAGCAGAATGGATGTGGTGATTGAAACCTTCAAACCAGGCCAGATGGATGAGTGGGGCATAGGATACCGCCAGCTCAAAGAGCTGAAACCGGATCTCATCTACTGCGCAGTGACCACCTACGGACAGTTTGGTGAAAAGGCCAACTGCGGCAAAGGGTGCGCAGACGTGGTTGATCAGGCCATGTCTGGAGTCACCTATGTTTCTGGAGAGTACATTGAAGACCCCAACAATCCCCAGGAGTGGGAGGTTCCCACCAAGCAAGGCAACTGGATGGGATGGTACTGTGGTGGAGCATATGCAGCCTTCTCCATCCTCGTGGCGCTGCACTATCGTCACCTCACTGGCAAAGGACAGATGATTGACGTCTCGTGCGCAGAAGCCTTGGGAAGGATGATAAACTACAGTCTAACATACTACCACGACACCGGAGAAACCGTTGAACGGGTGGGCAACCTTGACGCCGGAGTCTTCTGTTACACCTACTTCAAGTGTAAAGACGGATTCTGCTTCCTGTCAGGATTCTCAGACCCCAACTGGTATCTGCTAACCGAGGTTATTGAGAGACCAGATCTTAGGGAACAATACCCTACCATCTTTGAGCGTCTAAAATTCGAGAACATGAAAAAGGCGTACAAAGAGATAGAAAAGTGGACCCTACAGCACACCTACCAAGAGATCTACGAAAGATGCATGGAGGCCAACCGCAAAGCCAAAGAGAGCGGTCAAGGCGGAGTGGTGGTTCCCGGTAAAGTCTGCTCCTCTTGGGAGACCATGAACACCGACAACTGGTGGGAGAGAGGAAGCTTAGAGAAGATAAACGATCCCGTTTACGGAGAGCTCACCATCTGCAACCAGCCTTGGAAGATGACCGAGACTCCACCAAGGGTGAAATGGGTATGCCGCCCCGTGGGAGCAGACAACAGCTTCATTTACGGAACCCTGCTTGGCCTGGGCAAGAAAAAGCTTGAAGAACTAAAGTCTGAGGGCGTGATCTAATCAAATCAAACCAAGGGGAGGTGGAAATCCACCACCTCCCCTTCTTTCCACAATTCTCATAAGCCCCCTTAATCCAAGGTACCGCACCAAGAAAAAATAATATTCCCACAAATCAAACAAGAACCGACAATAATCACCAAAAACCTTGGAATAAACTTTTAGGAACCTCCCTCAACTCAACAGAGGCAACCTGATAACCGCCTTTGTGCCTATGCCCACAGTGGACTCCAAGGTGAGGGTGCCGGAGTTCTCATCAATAAGGCGACGGCAGATGGCAAGACCCAAGCCAGTGCCATCCTCTTTGGTGGTGAAAAAGGGCTCTTCTACCTGCTTCAGTATTGATTCCGGTATTCCTTCCCCCTGATCCTCAACCACAATCACCGCCTCATCACCCTCTTTGAAGAGGCTCACTGTCACCGTTCCACCCCTGGGCATGGCCTCTATGCCGTTCTCTACCAGATGGCAAAGCACGGTCTTTATGTGCTTAGGATCAACATTAACCATAAGCACCTCGTCAGGAAGGTACTCAACCACATTGTATCCTTCAGGAAGGTCGCTTTGGAGGTGTGGAATGGTTCTCTTCACCACCCTGACCAGATCAAAATGCCCCTTTGATGGGTAGAGGTCCTCAGCAAGGGTGTGCACCTGATTCACCAAGGTCTCAAGCTTCTCAGCCTCCTTTGCAATGGCCTCAACGATCTCCCTGTGGGGATGGTGATCCATTTTGCTCAATAGATACCTTGCCAGTCCCCCTATTGCCGTCACGGGGTTTCGGATCTCGTGGGCTATTTTAGAGGTTAGCTGATTAACCGCTTCAACCTTCTCTATCTTTATCTCTGCCCTCTTCTCTGCGTATTGGTAGGCATCTGCCTTGGCCTTCTCCCTCATGAGATCCCCAACCCTCTGGTAAAGGTGCACCCTCTCCATGGCCAAAGAGGCCTTTGAGACAAAGCTGGCAATGGCCCTGAGGTCGCTCTGGGCAAGCTCACGATCCCCGTTATCCAGAAGCACCATACCCAACGGCCCTTTCTTGCCCCAGAGGGGCAGAAAGATGCATGATTCCGTTGAGAGTAGCCGGAGGATCCTCTCTAAGACAGGATCCTGGACGGAGCCATCAACATGCTGGATCTCCCTTGAGAGCATTATTCCCGTCACAGGGTGATTCTTGTCTAAGGGGAAGATGAGCTTCTCAATGATGGGGGCCAGCCTGTAGGTTCCCTGCTCAAGTAGCTCGTACTCTTTCAAGTGGCTCAACACCTTCCCACCGTTCTCTCCCAAATGCTCCATACCCCAAGTGGCCTTCAAGGCTCCTTGAAGCTGATTAACCAATAAGAGTATGGCCTTGTTAAAACCGAAGCCCTCTTCAGCAGCCAGAATGGTAAGCAGCGAATGGTAGATATCACGCTGATCCTGAGAGTTGGAGAAGGTGTTGAACACCTCAGAAAAGGCTTTAAGAGACCACTCCTGCTCTTTCAACCTGCTGATGATCTCCTGAGAGATCTTCTTGCCGAGAATCTGGGGGAAGATGTCCATACCTTCCTGTGGATTGATGAAGGCAGAGAGTTCAACCAAAAACTGCTTGCAGCCCACGCATTTCTGATACAGCCTTTTGCGGAGGTTGGTGAGAAGAATCCCCTCGTTTACCGCATCAATGTTGGGACACTCCCCTTTGGCCAGCATCGGCCGTATCCAGCAGTTCTCTATATCCTTCATCAGCCTCCCTTTATCCCACCCCTTAGCTTCTATGGCTCCAAACAAATTGGGTGTCAAGGAGATTTTGTTGTTGACACCTTTACACCCAAAGAATAAGTAGGTTTTAGGGAAGCCGAAAAAGTTTGACCACAGCAAACAAGGAGGCATTGGATGTTCAAAAAGGTTCTGATCGCCAACAGAGGGGAGATTGCATGCAGGGTTATCAAAGCATGCAAAGAGATGGGGATAGCCACCGTTGCGGTCTATTCAGAGGCGGACAAAAACGCCCTGCACGTTGAGATGGCAGACGAGGCAGCTCTCATCGGACCACCTCCAGTTGCCCAAAGTTATCTCAATATGGCCAAGATAATAGAGGTGGCAAAGGAGAAAGGGGCAGAGGCAGTCCATCCCGGATACGGTCTTCTCGCCGAAAATCCCACCTTTGCGAAAAGCTGCGCTGACGCAGGAATAACCTTCATTGGTCCATCCCCAGAGGCAATGTCTGCTATGGGGCTAAAGGTTGAAGCCAGACGTCTTATGAAAGAGGCTGGGGTCCCTGTCGTTCCGGGAACCGAGGGTCTGAAAGACGCAGAAGAGGCAAAGGCGGTTGCAAAAGAGATAGGATACCCTGTGATGCTCAAGGCCTCCGCTGGAGGTGGGGGTATAGGCATGCAGGTGGTGAAGGAAGAGAAAGAGATGGAGAACGCCTTCAAGATGTGTCAGACCCGCGCCAAGGCCTACTTTGCCAATCCCACTGTTTACGTTGAGAAGTTCATTGAGAACCCAAGACACGTTGAGGTTCAGATCCTGGCAGATGGATCCGGCAAGACCGTCTATCTCAACGAGAGGGAGTGCTCTGTGCAAAGGCGGCATCAGAAGGTGATTGAAGAGGCACCATCCCCAGCAGTGGACTCTGAGCTCAGAAAGAGAATGGGAGAGGCGGCAGTGGCAGCAGCCAAGGCCATCAACTACGTGAACGCGGGAACCGTTGAGTTTCTCATGGACTTCCAAAAGAACTTCTACTTCTTAGAGATGAACACCAGGATCCAGGTGGAGCATCCCGTCACCGAGATGACCACAGGGGAGGATCTGGTGCAGTGGCAGATCCGCATAGCCGCTGGGGAACCCCTAACACTTGAGCAGGATAGCATTCCCTTGAAAGGACACTCCATTGAGTGTCGTATCTACGCAGAGGATCCAGACAAGAACTTCATGCCCTCTCCAGGAAAGCTCACCAAATGGATAGTG
>JALWSI010000019.1 GCA_027080315.1 bacterium
AGATTGAGATGAACATGAAGCTGCAGCAGAAATTGAGCGGCGGCAGACCCTACTACGTCTTGGGGCCTGTTCCCACCGATGTCTTTCCCGGTTACGACCACGTGGTAGGGGTTGTGGGGGCTTCCTTAGCGGCGCAGTACGGGGCGGATCTCATCTGCTATCTTACCCCTGCAGAGCACCTGGCGCTTCCGCTGCCAGAGGATGTGAGGGAGGGTGTGCGTTACGCCAGAATGGGGGCCTACATGGGAGACATGGTGAAGCTGGGGAGGCGAGAGAGGGATCTGGCTATGGCCCGAGCCAGAAAGGATCTGAACTGGGCAGAGCAGTACCAGCTGGCGATGTTCAAAGACAGGTTCCGTGAGATTCGCTCCAGCCGTCCTCCAGAGGCACCGGATACCTGCACCATGTGTGGAGAGCACTGTGCCCTTAAGGTGGTGAGAAATTACTTTGAAAAGTAGGGGACAGGTCTTTGTTGTTGGGCTTGGGCCAGGGGTAGAGGAACTCCTAACCCCCATGGCTAAGAAGGCCCTTGAGTCTGCCTCTCACTGGGTTGGCTACAAAGGGTATCTGATGCAGGCAGAGAGGCTGGTTGACCCCCAAGGAAAGGCTCTTCATCCTTTTCCCATGGGTGGAGAGGTGGAGAGGTGTTCAAAGGCCCTTCAACTGGCAAGTGACGGTGAAAGGGTGGCACTTATCTCCAGCGGAGATCCAGGCATCTACGGTATGGCGGGCCCTCTTCTTCAGATGGCCCGGGATGTGGATGTTGAGATCATTCCCGGTGTGCCTGCCCTCTCTGCAGCTGCTGCTCGCCTTGGGGCTCCCCTCATGGGGGATTTTACCCTCATCTCTCTCTCAGACCTTCTGGTGCCCTGGGATGGGATACTCTACCGCTTGGAGAAAGCGGCTTCTGCCGATCTTGTTGTGGTTCTCTACAATCCCGGTTCTTCAAAGAGGCGGGATCATCTTAGCAAGGCCATGAAGATTCTGGCCCACTGGCGTTCTGCCGACACCCCTGTGGGGATTGTGAGCAGGGTATTCTCACCGGAAGAAAAGGTAGAGTTCACCACCATTGGCAGGCTTATGGAGGGTGAGTTTACCGACATGTCCGCCACAGTGGTGGTGGGAAATTCCCGCACTCTCCTTTGTGGTGGACGCATGGTGACTGATAGAGGATACGATATTGATGGTGAAGGTGGCTTGGATCAGGCTTCGTGGCTTCCCTGCCGGGAGATTGGAGAGAAGGGGCTCTCCGGAGTCCTTATTGAAGAGAGGAGCCTTGACTTCATACGCCGTGGACTTGAGGCCTATGGATTCAACGATAAACAGCTTGAGGTGGTGACCAGGGCCATTCATGCAGTGGCCGATTTCTCCATCGCCCCCCTGTTCAGGTTCTCACCCGGTGCTGTGGAGAAGGGTCTTGAACTCCTTAAGAAAGGTGCGTCCATCTGGCTGGACACCCGCATGGCAGCGGCAGGGGTTTCAAAATCCCTTGCCGGGTCTTTGGGCTGTTCTATTGGGATTCCCAATTCCGACGCAAAGCCCCCTGCAGGTCTTACCCGTTCTGCCTATGCTTTCAGGGAGATTGGAGAGAGGCTGCATGGGTCCTTGGTTGTGGTGGGCAATGCTCCCACGGTGTTGGAAGAGCTATGCCGCCTCTCTGCTCAGGGTGTGCACCCGGGATTGGTGGTAGGGGTTCCTGTAGGCTTTGTGGGGACGGTTAGGTCCAAGAAGTGGCTCATGGAGAGCGGGCTTTCTCACATAACCCTTCTTGGCAACAGGGGAGGTACACCCATAGCCGTTGCAATTGTGAATGCCCTTCTGAGGTTGGCCTGCCGCTGACTATTGTTTCCCTATGATTGTATGGTGCGAGAGGCGGGACTTGAACCCGCACGGGCAAAACCCACTGGATCCTAAGTCCAGCGCGTCTACCAGTTCCGCCACTCTCGCAAACCGGCCCTTTGCTGAGCCGGATATACAGAGCATCCTTTTGAGGGTCAATAGATGAGCAGGGGCGCCTTCAAAGGCGCCCCTGATGATGTGTGACTTATTGCTCAGGTTACTTACTTGCCGCCTCCTGGCACTCCGTACATGATGGTTCCGGAGGTCTTCTTCCATACATCCATGGGTTTGGGGAGCTTTGCAGGGGTTATGTTTTTGCCAGTTGCCCCGGGTACGTAAACGGGCTCTGCTTTCCCCTCTTTGAGGAGCCTGTGGTACTCGGTCTCCAGCTTCATGTAGGCCTTTTTGGCATCGTAGAACCCGTGCCACCAGGAGTAGTCTGGTCCCATCATCATAGCACCCATACGAGCACGTCTTCCCTGATGGTGCCACAACTCATAGAACTCCCACTCAAACTCTTCGTCAAAGAAGGGCCACTTGGTTAATAGCCCTTTGGCGTAGAGCTCGGTTAGCATCTTCTTGGCGGGCTTGAAGTAGTCCTCTCCGTAGTGGGTCATAACCTTGTCAAACCTGTCCAGGTAGTTCTTTGACCACTGGGGAGAGTGGCACTGGTTACATACGGTGAGCATGTTCTTTCTACCCTGCTCGGGGTTGTAGTCTTTGTTGAGAAGCACCATGGGGGCCTGGCTTTCCCATTTGAGCCTTGTTGCCACATCGTGGGTGGTGGGAAGTCCTCCAACACCAGACATGTGGCATGAGGCACAGGTGGGGGCTGTGAAGTCCTGTCCTGGCTGCCAGGCTCCAGGAGCAGCATTCCAGTTCCATTTGCTTCCCTCCGCCAAGTACCTGAGGCCGTGTTTGGACTCAAAGTAGATCTCCTTCTGGGGATGATCGGGACCTAAGTGGCACTGGCCACAGGTTTCGGGCTTTCTGGCCTCGCCCACAGAGAAGGCGTGGCTTGTGTGGCAGATGACGCAGGAGCCTTTGGAACCGTCGGGGTTGATCCTGCCGCATCCCTCGTTGGGCCATGTCATGGGATCTATGGTCTTCTTTCCGTTCTTGGTCTCAAACTTTATTGTGCTTCCATGGCACATGAAGCAGCCTGCTGCCCTCTCTTCTGCAGAAGCCATGCCTTTGAGCCAGGGATCTTTGATCTTGTCACGGATGATCTCAATGGTTCTGGCGTGCTTGCTTCTCTCAAACTCTTTGAACTCTTGGGGATGACAGCGGGAGCAGTCTTTGGGTGTTACAATGGGGGTTATCTTGAGCTTGGGATTGCCCATGGTGCCGGGACAGTCCATTGCGTCTGCATCGGTGGGATCTGCCCTGTGGCAATCAAGACATGCTATGTTTGCTCTGGCATGGGCACTCTGAGCCCAGTCGTGTACCCTGCCAGGCTGGTTCTTTGAGTGGCACTCTATGCATTTGGCCTCGGTGGGGGTTAGTCCCCTAACCACCTTTAACTCTTTTGGAGCATAAGGCACAGGCACCTTGGCTGCCCAGGAGGGCATAGCGCCTAAGGCAAAAAACACTGCAATCGCTAATGTTATGCACCAACCTCTCTTCATACGACTTCCTCCTTCAAAAAATAGAATCTTACAATGTTCCGTATGCTGGTTTGGGGCCGTGGAATCTGTGGTAGTGACACTTTATGCACTTCAGCCCCAACTGGTCCTTGCTCCTACGATACGTCATGTGGGCTATGATTCCCCCTTTGCTGATGTTGGGAGGAATCAAAACCTTGTGGCAGTGCCGGCAACTCTCGTCACTGATGCTCTTTCTCGCAGAAGCTCTCCACCTGCTACGTACCTCTTCTGTAGGATTAGGATTCTCTACGATGTGAAACATAAGGTCTTTGGTTCCGTCTGTCATCTTTGCCAATATCTCATGCACCAAACCCGGTTTGATATGGCAGTCCTTGCATTCCGCCACCACCCCCTTAGAGTTGGCGTAGTGAGCCGAAACCTTCCAGTCGGCTCCTGCAGGACGCATCTCGTGACAGGAGAGGCAGAACGAAGCCTTTGAGGTGCTATGAACAATCAAAATGCCGAAGAAGCATAGAGCGGCACCCACAAATAGCCCCACAATCAAGGAGACAAAGGCTTTTCCTTCCTTCTTCCCAAGCACAACGCCCATCCTGGTATCCCTCAAACACATCACCTCCTTTCTTATCTTAGGGTTTCGCTTCTCAGTTTATTGAGAATAGCTCTCATCCCCACTCTTACTAAAATCAGTTCTCGTTATTAATTTCAAGGCCGTTTTATGAATAATTTTGGGTTAATTTTGTTACAATTGATATTTCGGAAGAGACGGTTGAGGTGTATTCACCATTAAAGTCTAAGGCATTTGGGCCACTTGTGTGGTTGGATAGAGTGGAGTAAGGGAGAGATATGTTTTCGGTGCTGGGTAAAAGAATAATGCTCTTTCTCTTTGTCACACTGGGGATTGGTGGGCTTCTGTTATCCTGGTGGATAGGTGTTAAAGAGAAGGAGCTGATACTGGATCAACTCAGGCTTGAGGCCGAGTCTGTGTACCAGTACGCTATTGCTGCAAGGCACTGGTTGGCTTCAAATAAAGGAAGGTTGCTTAAGAACGGTGATAAGCCATCCATTTTGAGCCCCTGTGAGTTTATTCACAAGCTGGATGACTATTCAAGTAAAATATACCCTTACCGGGTGAAGATAGCGCTCCTCAATCCTTCAAATGAGGCTCTGAAGGCAGATGAGTTTGAGAGGGCAGCCATCTCTACCATGGATGAGAGAACCCCAATATGGAGAATAGAAAAGGGCTCTGATGGCCCTGTTTTCCGATTTGTAGCTCCTCTTCAATTCTCACAGGAATGTCTCAATTGCCATAGTGATTTTCCTAAAGATGTTCAGGGTTGCATAAGTGTAGCCATTCCAGCCACCGAAGCCTTGACAAAGCTGAGCCGAGAACGGTTGGCGCTCTTTTTTGTAGTATTTCTCTTGATAATGATAGAGCTTGCTATCTTGCTGGTGGGCTTAAAAGTTATGGTTCTTAATCCTCTTGGAGTAATGGTTGATGCATCCCAAAGGGCCTGTGAAGGGGATCTCAGCGTTAGGATTGATAGGGAGGGGGAGGATGAGTGGAGCAGGTTGGCAAATAACTTTAATGCCATGGTTGAAAAGATTCTGCACCATCGCTCTGAGATGGAGCAAGAGGTGAAGAAGGCTATTGAGAAGGTTGAGAGGGCCTATCGGGAGCTTAAAGAGACTGAGAGCTTCAAGGCTGAGTTTTTCTCTAACATAACTCACGATCTCAAGACCCCTATCACCGCTATTAAAGGGGCGGTTGATCTGTTGGCGAGACAGAGAGGAGTGGAGCCCACTTTGGATGTGATTAAGAAGAACATAGATAAGCTATCTAAAATGATCGGAGATCTTCTGGACTGTGCAAGGCTTGAGAGCGGGAAGCTTGAGATGAACCTTGAGGAGCAGGATCTCGTTGAGGTGGTGGAAGAGACTGTATTTCTCAACACCTTATTGGCCCAGCAGAAAAATGTAACATTGAATCTTGAAAGCGAGAGGGAGACTGTGGTACTGCCTTTTGACAGTGATAGGATTTCTCAGGTGGTGGCGAATCTCCTGAGCAATGCCATCAAGTTCTCTCCTGAAGGGGGAGTGGTTAATGTAAAGGTGGGAGTGACCGAGGGGGGATGGGCTGTGGTATCGGTGGAGGACTCAGGGCCCGGTATTCCGAAGGAGAAGAGGGATAAGGTGTTTGAGAAATTTTATAGAATTGACATGCAAGAGAACTCAAAAGGATCAACGGGGTTGGGTCTTGCTATATGCAAAGGGGTTGTTGAGGCCCATGGTGGCAGAATTGAGATTGTGGACCCTGTGGATCACAAGGGGACAGTGGTCAGGTTCTACCTGCCGGGGGTGAGAGAAGAGCGAGTTTGATACCAATTCCAAGGAGGATCAGATGATAGGTTCAAAGAAGATTCTGGTGATTGAGGACGATCCTGATATCAGGATGGTTTTAAAAGGCCAGCTTGATATGGACGGTTATGAGGTTTACGAGGCTGAGACGGGAAGGGAAGGTCTTGTCCTTACAAAAAGCGTCTTGCCTGACTTGGTGATCCTTGATCTCAACCTCCCTGATATGGATGGAATGAAGGTCTGTAAAGAGGTGAAAGAGATAGGGGATATCCCTGTGATAATGCTCACCGTTAGAGACACAATGTCTGACAAGCTCAGAGGGTTTGAGGTTGGAGCAGACGACTATCTTACCAAACCTTTTGAATACCTTGAACTGGCCGCCCGTATAAAGGTCTGTCTTAAGAGAAAAGGGCAGAGGATGTTCAAGGATGAGCCTCTGGAGAGCGGTGACTTCAAACTCTTCCAGAAGCGCAGAGAGGTGGTTATAGGAGACAAGAAGATTCGCCTCACAAAGAGAGAGACCCAACTTCTTGAGCTTCTAATGGGACATGCAGGGGATGTGGTGCCCAGGGAGTTCTTGAAGTCACAGATATGGCAAGGTGAGCTTGGCTCTGAGAGCAGGTCATTGGATGTGCATGTGAGGCGTCTTAGATGCAAGATAGAGCCTGATCCTGAAAATCCCCGTTATGTGATAACCCATCCAGGGGTTGGATACAGGTTTGAGCCAGGGGAGTAGGTCTGGAGATCTACTACTAAAAGAGGTTCCCCTTTTTAAAGGGCTCTCCCCTGATTTCCTAAGAACCTTAGAGGGGATTGCCAGAAGGCGCTTTGTGCCAAAGGGAGATATGCTTTTTATGCAGGGGGATCGGGCTGAGGGGTTCTATGTGTTGCTTTCTGGCAAGGTTAAGGTGATGAAGCTCTCTTCGCAGGGTAAAAGCCAGATTTTAGGGGTTTTTGGCCCTGGTGATTCGGTGGGGGAGGTGGCTGTATTCGAGGACGGTACCTATCCTGCTTATGCTCAGGCTATAGAGGACTCAACTCTGGCCTTCTTGCCACGAGACAGGTTTATTCAGGTGGTTAGAGAGAATCCCGATCTTGCATTGGGAATGATGGCCATTCTCTCCCGTAGGCTACGCAGGTTGACCTCTTTGGCAGAGTCTCTCGCATTGAAAGAGGTGCCTGCAAGGTTGGCTCAGTACCTATTGACTCTCGCCTCTGAGAGAGGAGACGAGGTGGTCTTAGGGTTGAAGAAGGGAGAGATTGCCGAGGTGCTTGGAACCACTCCAGAGACCCTTTCCCGCTCTTTTGCTAAATTGTCTTCCTTGGGAATGATAGAGGTTAATGGTCCTAAGGTGAGAATCCTGGATGAAAGGGCTTTGAGGCGTATCTCAGAGGAAATTTGATCACGGTATTGGTATGAGCGCGGCTTTCCCTGATTTTACGAGGCTTATGAGGGAATCAAGACTTGTTTCTGAGCCTTAAAGGAGTAGATTTGGTCACCATGAAGAGCGAATCAAAGGATTGGTTCAGAGATCTGGTTGAGGTGATGAAACGCCTTAGGGCTAATGACGGGTGTCCTTGGGATAGAGAGCAGACCCATTCATCTCTAAGAACCTACCTTTTGGAGGAGACCTATGAGGTTCTGGATGCTTTAGACAAGGAGGACCACGATGCTCTTTGTGAAGAGCTTGGGGACCTCTTGCTTCAAGTGGTGTTTCACGCCCAGATAGCCTGTGAAGATGGCAGATTCTGCATAGACGATGTGTGTCGTAATGTGGTTCTAAAGCTCATACACCGCCATCCCCATGTGTTCGGCGATGCCCATGCAGAGACCCCTGAAGACGTGATGGAGCACTGGGAGCGTCTGAAGGCAAAAGAGACCAACCATAAAGGTTCTGTGCTAAAGGGTATTCCCGACTCTATGCCTGCCCTGCTGCAGGCCTACAGGCTTCAAGAGAAGGCTTCAAGGGTGGGGTTTGACTGGAGAGAGATAGATCCCGTCTGGGATAAGGTAAGGGAAGAGTGGGATGAGCTGGAGGATGCCTTTAAATCAGGTGATAGAGAGAGAATCTCGCATGAGCTGGGTGATCTTTTGTTTGCCATCACCAATCTTGCGAGGTTTATGAAGATAGACCCTGAGACGGCTTTAAGGGAGTGCAATAAACGGTTCAAGCGCAGGTTTGAACACGTTGAGGAGCGGGCTCGGGAAGAGGGTCTGGTTATGGAGGAGACCCCTTTAGATACGCTGGATCTATTCTGGGAAGAGGCAAAGAGAGCGGAAGGAGGGGAATAGAGATGTCAAAGGGTATGAAGGTCATAATATCGTTAGTGGTTCTTATTGCCTTGGTTATGGGTGGACTTTTTATTGCTGTGAAGACCATGGTGACCAAAGAGAGGGTGATGGGCTACATCGCCCCAGTGGTTGAGCAGCGCTTTCATCGCAAGGTTTACTTGGAAGATGTTAGCGTTGGACTTTCCGCCCTGCATCTTAAGGGGTTTGTTCTCTCAGAAAGACTGCCCAGCAAAGAGGGCTTCTTCTCTGTTAAAGACCTTCAGGTGTCGTATCACCTTCTGCCGTTGATACTGAATAGAAAGATTGAGATTGGGGCAATCACCGTTGTTGGGCCAAAGATAAAGGTAGTGAAGTTGAAGAACGGCAAGTTCAACTTCAGCGATCTCATTGAGTCTCTGTCAGAAGGGCAAGAAGAGGAGAAGGGTGAGGCTTCTGGCGGTTCAGGGGGCGCTGATCCTCTAACCATTGAGAAGGTTCTGGTGAAGAATGGGGTTCTCTTCTTTGAAGACCAGTCGGTGCCCACAAAACCCGTTTACACCATTGATCTTTCCAGTTTCAGTATGGGGCCTCTCAACTTGAGTGGTTCGGTTCCTTACAGTTTTCAGGCCAGTGTTGAGAAGGAGACCAAGATCAGCGGTGAGGGCAGCTTCAACATAGTTGCATCTTCACAGTCTGGTTCTATCACCATAGATAACCTCCTGCTCTCGCTTCTCAATCCGTATCTTGAGGAATCTCAACGTTTTCAGCATGTTGCCGTTGATCAGGTGAGGATGGAAGAGTCTTTCTCATGGTCTGGCAAAGGGGTCTTAAAGGTTGATAAGGCTACGGTTAAGGTGGCAAACCAGAAACTCACAATAACCGGAAGGGTCTCCAACCTCTTCTCAAGTCCCGTCAGCAGGGTCCATGTTATGAGTAAATCTATAGTGCCAGCCGAGCTGCTGATCTTCTGGCAGCAGGCCACAGGGGCAGAGGTTACAAAAGGCTCTGGGGTTATGATGGTTCCAATAAACGACCTTGATGCAAACATCTTTGCAACCTCAAAGGAGGTTAAGCTGGTCTCACTTAAGTGCTTTGTGGCAGAGGGAGCGGTGATGGCCAATGGAAA
>JALWSI010000020.1 GCA_027080315.1 bacterium
GTAAGGAGCTGCGAGTATCCCTCTCATCCCATGCCCAACTGCCTCTTCGTTAAAACCGATCCCTTAAACCCTCAGAATCTCCCCAACTGGCTACTGGCCCCCCAAAGCTGGGAGCCAGAGAACTGCAATCAGGTCACCATCACCAACTCCTTCGGTATGCCCTCGCGAAAACCTAAAGAATGGCAAGAAGACGTGGAGCGCTGCATTGGAATGCTCTCAGAGGGTCAGCTTATGGTGGTGAGCGTGGTAGGTACCTACCAGGGCACTGAAGATAGCTTGGTGAGAGACTTTGAAAGGGTGGTGGCCATGGCTAAAGAGGCTGGGGCAAAGGTGGTGGAGATGAACCTCTCCTGCCCCAACACCGCAGAGGGAGAGGGGAGCATCTATTCAGACCCAGACCTGGCAGGAAGGATAGCCCAAAGGGTGAGAAAGGCCCACCCTGAGATCTTTCTCATGGTGAAGGTAGGTTACCTTCAGGGAAATTCCCTGTTGGAGCTTCTGAAGGCAGTGGCAAGATGGATAAACGGAGTGGTTGGAATAAACTCTTACCAGACAAGGGTGAGAAGAGAGGATGGCACCCCAGCATTAGGTCCCGAGAGAGAGTTAAGCGGGGTCTGCGGCTGGGCAATACGTCCTTTGGGTCTCCATTTTGTGAGGGAGGCAAGGAACATTATTGAAAGAGAGGGTATGCCTCTGACTATTCTTGGGTGTGGAGGGATAACCGAACCCCACCATTTTGACCAGTACCTTAAGGCCGGGGCCCAAATAGCCCTAAGCTGCGTAGGGGCCATGTTCAATCCCAAGCTGGCAGCCCAATGGAAAAGAGAAAGAGATGGATAGCAAATACGTGAAAGACCTTAGCGTAGAAGAGTTTAAAGAGATAATAAAAGAGGCCCTCATTGAGGCCCTTGGGGTTAAAGGCACTGAAGAAGACTCGGAAGAAGAGGGAGAAAACCTACTGGAAGAGGAGTTCAGACTGAATATCTTTGAAAACGAAGATGACGAAGAAGGAGGTGTGGCATGATACCTGTAGAGGTTGATTGGGTTAGGGTAAGGCTACTGGTGGATAACTTTTTTGATGTGTTTGAGCCCTCCACAGAGACTGTGCAAAGGGTCACCCCAGGGCAGACCAAGAAGCCTCTTTTGGCCGCCCATGGATTCTCCCTCTACGTGGAGGCGGGAACAGAGGACAAAACCCACAACCTGCTGATTGATACAAGCCACTCTCCCATGGTGCTTTTACACAACATGGAGGCCCTTGGAATAGACCCCAACGAGATAGAGGCCCTATTTTTAACCCATGGACACGTGGATCACTTTGGGGGACTCACAGGGCTCCTTGAAAAGAGGGAAAGTCCTTTGGTGGTTTACACCCATCCCGACGTGTTTCTCACCCGCTGGGTGGTAACCCCCAGGGGCAAGGCAGGTCCCTGGACCTTCAACAGGAACGAAGCGGAGCAGAAGGGAGCCCATTTTGACCTTGAGACTTCTGCCCGCATAATCAACGGCTACTTTCTGCTTTCTGGAGAGGTATTGAGAACCACGCCCTTTGAAAAGCCCTGGGCAGCAGCTAAGGTTGAAAGGAACGGACGTGAGGAAACAGATCGCTTCTTAGACGAGCAGGCTTTGATATTGAAGGTTAAAGGCAAAGGATTGGTGGTCATCTCTGGGTGCTCCCATCCTGGAATAATCAACATGCTTAAACACGCTGTGGACCTGGCAGCCACTCCCATCTACGCGGTTATTGGAGGGTTTCACTTAGGCACTGTGGATAAAGACACCATGGATAAGACCATTGAGGCCCTTGACGAGATGGTGTCTGGCCTGGTGATGCCTTGCCATTGCACCAGCTTCAGGGCCACAAAGGCACTGGCAGACCGACTGGGCGAGAAGTTTGCGGTAAACTGCGTGGGGAGCCTCGTTAAAATTGGAGAGTCTTAAGCCCTTGTGGACTTAGGGACCGAGTAGTAATAGCCCCTGCACGCAAAAAACCAAGAGAAAGGGAGAAAGCGGTGGAAGAGAAGATGGTGAATTTTGAAAAAGGAGGCGGCATAGTACCGGTGATTGCCCAGGAGGCATCCACAGGCGAGGTACTGATGCTGGCCTACATGAACGAAGAGGCCTGGCAAGAGACCCTGAAAACAGGAAGGGCGTGCTATTGGAGCAGGTCTCGGGGAAAACTCTGGAGAAAAGGCGAGGAGTCTGGAAACGTCCAGGTGGTGAAAGAGATATTTGTTGACTGTGACAACGACACCATACTGCTCAAGGT
>JALWSI010000021.1 GCA_027080315.1 bacterium
GCATCCTTGGGCAGTTTCCACATGATCCTCTGCAGGGTGTTGGCCACGTCTGTGGCGGCAGCGTCCAACCCCTTCTTGTACTCAAACTCGGCGGAGATGGCGGCGATCTCGTCGTTGCTCACCGAGGTCACCTTGCGAACAAGGTCAATGGTGCCAAGCTCCTTCTCAATAGGCCTGGCAACCTTGTCCTCCATGTCTCTGGCAGAAGCCCCAGGTTGATAAACCACCACGCTGATAACCGGGTAGTTTGCGTCTGGGAAGAGGTTTAAGGGCATGAGCTTGAAGGATATGGCCCCTAAGGCCACCACCAGGAATATTGCAGCGGTTATGAGGTGGGGCCTTTTGGTGTATGCTTCTACAAAGCTCATAGGTTCTCTCCAGCGATGGGCTTCACCTTAACCCCATTGTGGAGCCTTAAAAGGGCGCTGTCGCTGCCCATAACCACCCTCTCGTTGGTGGACAAGGGTCCATTAACCGCCGCCAAGGTGTCGGTTTTACCCAACACCTTAACCGGCACCGCTTTAACTTTATCCTTTCTGTCCAAAACAAAGACCGTCTCTCCCTTTGTGGTGTGAAGCAGCGAGCGGGTAGGCACGATGAAGCCCTTCACATTGCTGGTGACCAAAGCCACATCCAAAGTGGCTCCTGAGGGAAGTTCAAAGGGAGGTCTGGGCAAATCTATCTCCACTGTGGCCAAAGTCCCTACCGTCACGGCAGGATATATCCGGGAGATTGAGGCTTCCAAAGAGGCGCTTTTCTTCTCAGAGGTTGAAGAGAGATAGGCCTTGCCTCCAATACTAAGGTTTTTCACCAGCTCCTGAGGTACTCTGACCACAACCTTGTATCCCTCTTGGGGAGACTCCATCTCAAGAATGACCTTGCCAGGAAGGCCAAGGTCGCCGGGCTCCTGAAGCCTGCGGGTGATCACTCCGTCCATAGGGGCCTTTATTGTGCAATACTCAAGGTTCAACTGGGCTGTTTTAAGTGACTCTTCTAAGGTGACCACTTTGGCTCGGGCCTCGTCTTTGGCAGCTCGGGAGCGATCAAGCCTCTCTTTGCTCACCGCTTTGTTCTTGTAGAGCATGAGATCTCGTCTGTAGATTCCCTCAAGGGTGGCAAAGGTGCTTTTTGCACCTTCAAGCTGGGCCTTGGTGGACTGGTACTGATTCAGAAAGGGCCTGTCGTCCAATCTGGCAAGGATTTCTCCCTTTTTAACCCTGTCACCCTCTCTGACCTTCACCTCCAGGATGTGGCCTGTAACCCTGGGGGCTAAACTGGAGGAGACCATGGGTAAGATCTCTCCCAGATAGTGCTCTTTTACCTCCAGAACCCCCTGTTTAACAGCTGCGGTGAGCACAGGTAGGGGATAATGAGCCGGGGCAGGGGCTTGGGAGATCTCTGCTTTTCTCTTCTTAACAACTAAGATGCCAGTAACAATCAGCACTGGAATAACGAGAAAGGGGGCAAAACGCCTGATCCTTTTCATCACTCATCTCCTTTTGAAAGGTTTTCAAGAATGGTGGCGGTGGCCAACCGGTAGGCCACAACCGCGGCGTGGTAGTCGTAGAGGGCCTGGTAATAGCGGGCCTGAGAACCCAGCCACTGGGCCTGTGCCAAGAGCATGTCTGTAACGGTGCCCGCCCCTGTGGTGTACCTGAGCTTTTCTATACGGAACGACTCTTTTGCGCTCTCAAGGGCAAGTCTGGCCGCCTCTATTCTGGCCCTGGCCTCTCCAATGGAGGATGTGGCATGGAGAATCTCCTGCTGGGCTTTGAGTTTGGTGTTCTGAAGCAGGTTCTGGGCCTGGAACAGCTCAGCCTTTGCCTGCCTAACCCTTGCTGAGATTGTGCCTCCGCTGAATATGTTAAGCTTCAAATAGGCCCCTGCCTGCCACACCTCCTCCTTGCCGTGAAAACCGGCCCCTGCCCTGTCACCGTAGCTGGAAGAGAGGTAAAGGCTGGGCAGGTGTGCACCAAACTCGTAGGAGACCTTTTTTTCTGCCTCCTCCACCGCCTTCAGTGCCGCCTTCACATCGGGGCGCTTTGAGACCGCCTGCAGGTCAGGCTGGGGGGTGAAGCCCATCTCTTTCAACTCGCCTTTTAGCTTAAACCGGCTTGTGGGAGACCAGCCAAGAAGGTAGGCAAGGGTTTCTCTTGTGCGCTCCATCAGCTCCTCTGTGGCTACCAGGTCCTGTTTCTGGGCAGAGACCTGGGTCTCTATTCTCATGAGATCCACCGGGGCCACCCTGCCTACTTTCAGCAGGTTGGCGGTGTCACTACGAACCTTTTCAAGGGCGGTCAGCGCATCTTTCTGGGCCTTCCTTAGATATCTGAGCTGTACCAACCTGTTGAACAGGTTGGTTACATCGGCCACAAGCTCCTCCTGACTTAACTTTAACTGGTTAGAACTTATCTCCTCTTCAAGCCTTGAGATCTCCACCTTTCGGGTGATTCTGCCACCCTCGTAGATGGGCAGGTATCCAACAGCCTTCCACTCATAGATGTTTTTGCTGAAGGTGGGAGGACGCATCCCAAAGCCCTTGATTGGCACCACCGCTACGGGATCACTTAGCCTGGTGTAGCTGGACTGAAGCTCTATTTGAGGGAGATGAGCCCCCCATGCAGCTCTTACCCCCTGGTGTTTAGCATTCAAGCCCCACCTGCTGGCCCTGATCACAGGGCTGCACTTCAAGGCCACAGATAGGGCCTCCTCAAGGGTCAAAGCCTCTCTGATGGCACAATAGCCTGTGGAGTTTGCCTCATTACCAAAAGCCGCCTGGGCACTGTGAAACACCGTGCATAGGGCAAGAATAAAGACCAGCTTCCTCATCTTTTCTCTATCCCCTTCAAGACTATATTCATAAAACCATCCACCGTCTCTTCCACATCCCAGCCCTTCTCCTTCAGAAGCGAGAGAATCACCGTTGACTGGATGAAGCCAATCACCGCACGGGAAGAGAGATCCAGATCAAGCTCTGGGATAAGGCTGCCCTCTTCAATCCCCTGCTTAAGAATATCTTTCAACTTCTCCTGAAAGTTGCTGATCAACTGAAACATGACCTCTTTCAGGTCTAGATCGTTGTGGTGTATGGCCTCTGAGAGGAGAACAAGGGTGATGCCCCGGTTTTCACTCAGGAATCTCAAAGTGGCCTCCATGAGGCCCCTGAGACGCTGAGGGGCACTTTCGCCCCCCTCAGCCGCAGGAATCACCTCCTCTTTCAGCCTGGACCACACGTAGCCGTAGAGGGCCAGCAGAAGCTCTTTTTTGGAATCAAAGTGGCGGTAGATGGCAGGCTCACTGATGCCGAGATGCTCCGCTATTTTCCTTATTGTGAGGGCGTGACATCCACCCTCTGCAAGCAGCTCTAAGGCCACCTGCATGATCTGCACCTGTCTGGGTTTAAGCTTCGCCTCAACCATGGTTAGTTATCATAAGCTAACTTAGGCGAGTGTCAACACATCTCAGGATAAAATCTACCTCTGTATGAAGAGGAGGTGAGCGTAGGGGAACTACTGCTTAGATTTCAAGCAGGGGATGGAGTGATTTGTCTTCCTTAAAGCCCTCTGGAGGAATGAAGACTACCCTATCTTAACCTGAAATCTGCAGCTTTCGCCGCCGGCACCTTGGCACTCCACCTCTTTCACCTGAACCTTTTTGCCTGTGGCAAGCTCAAAGAAGCCAGCAATGTACCCGGCAAGGGGATAACAGCTTGGTTTCTTTCGCGTTTTTTCCAAGCTCTGGATTAAAATGTTCTCTTTTACCGTTACCTCGTACTCTTCTCCTTTCTTTTCCACACTCATGTTGCCCCAATTGCCTGCTTTAAAGGCTACAACCATGGCTCCAATAAGGTCTTCTCCTTCAAGACCAAGCTTCTCTTTTATTGCCGAGGCACCTTTTTCGCCGGCTTTTTTACCGCCGCTGTATAGGATTCCTCCCAACCCAAAGCCTGCAATCTTGAGAACAGAGTCGTAAAGGTTTGATAATCCTTCTTTGTCTATTAGAACAGAGTCCTCTTTGATCATGTTCTTCACTTCACTCAGTGTCTCGTTATTCATCCTTATTCCTCCTTCACATGTTCTTCATAACGAGTTCCACCAGCTCAAGAAGGACATTTTTTACGCTTTCTTTATCTTTGGCCACGCAGGGTATCACCTTTATCCCGTCGTTCAGATCAAGATATGCTCTGATAAAGTTGGGAGACCATGCATCAGGGAGATCCTGCTTGTTCGCAGCTACCACATATGGAGCTCCAACCTTGGTATGAAAGAAGTCTATTATTCTTCGTGCTCTCTGTAAGCTTTCCCCCCTGGTGCTGTCCACCATCATAACCGTTCCCAAAGCCCCTTTTCCAAGAATGTCCCACATGAAATCAAATCTTTCCTGCCCCGGAGTTCCAAATAGATGGAGTACCAGATTGTCGTCTATGGTTATTCTTCCAAAGTCCATGGCCACGGTGGTCTCTTCTTTCACCTCAAGCTCATCCGATTTCTTAACCTTCTTCTCCGTGGAGACCACCCCTATCTCACTGATGCTCTTTATGAACTCTGTTTTCCCAGAGGCAAAAGGTCCTGTAACCACTATCTTAACATTCATAGGCTCATACTCCCTAAACCTTTTCTAAACTTTCCTCTCAATGGCCTTGGTTTGCTTGCCATGATTTCTTAGTAAAAAGCTCTCTCCTTCCGAATGATGAATCTTTTCTATACCGCCTACTTCCAGAGAAGAATCTGACTTCTCCAAAATCGTAAACTTTATTTCTCTCTCCCTATACCCCAACACACAACAATCCTCAATAACGGGATTTTTTAACTCTTAAGCTATTTTGAGTTGTGCTTTTGTTACTTTATATCCAGTTTGTATTATTAAGGGTGGCTGGGTGTGATGATTCCAATTTAGCCTATCACTAAGAGGCGTCCTTTATCAGCAAGGTACAGGGTGATATACCTTTTTGAGAGAGAACTCACTTTTGGGGAGGATATCGACCTATGGCCAAAAAGAGGCGGAAGAGAAAGAAGGCAGAGGTGCCCAAGCCTTCTGAGGCAAAGTGTAGAAAGGGAGACTCCCCCGTCTCAAGGATAAGGGAAGGGTCCCAAGAAGAGCCTCAGAAGGGGAGAGCCACCACTGCCTCCACCATCAACACTACAACAGAGATTCTGGAGAGAGACAGGGTTTTTCTGAACAGATGGTCTGTATGGGTTATAGCCTTTTTTATCACCTTCTCTATTGCTGTTGGGGTGCGTTGGCATGATGTGTCGGTGTGGAATGCAAGGTACAAAAACGAGTTCTTCGTCAAGCAGAAGAGACCTATATTTACAGGATATGACGCCTTTCTTTTTGCAAGGAAGGCCAGGGATATTGCCGATGGCAGATACACTCCTCAGGATAGATTGAGAACCGTTGCGGGAAAATACGCTTATTGGTCCGATGGATGGAGTGGTCCCTTGCATGAGGTTGAGAAGACAAGGAAGCCTCTTCCTGCCTTGCCTTTGGCAGGAGCCATTGCCACAAAGCTGAGTTCTTTGCCCAATGAATGGGTGTTTAGTCTGTTCCCCATAATTGTTGGCAGCTTCATAGTGCTCGGTTTTCTCCTATGGGGTTCTCTGTTGGGAGGAGTTTACACTGGGATAGGAGCGGCTCTTTTGGGCTCGTTAGCTCACCAGTACTACTATCGCACCAAACTTGGTTGGTTTGACACCGACTCTCTGAACTTCACCTTTGCCCTTGTAGTAACCTATCTTTTGGCCAGAATGCTTCTAACCAAGGATAGGAAGCGTGGGTTGATCTGGGCAGTTCTTGCCGGTGTTTCGTTCTTTCTCTACGGCTGGTGGTGGGGGGCAGGCAACGCCTTTCTGCTGCCCTTTCTCTTGGCAGGGGTGATAGTGGCCTTGATTGGAGAGCCTGGTAGATGGAAGGAGAGGATTACTCAAGCCGCTCTGGTTTATGTCTGCTACGCTCTTTTGTGGTTCTTATGCACAGGCTCCTTCAACGTAGTTCTTGATCCAATATGGGCCTTTGTGTCAAGGTTTAAGGTGTATTACGTCAGTGTGAAGCACGTGGCTGCTGAGGGAGGGGTCTTCCCCTCAATCTCTCGCTCCATCTCTGAACTCACCCCGGAGAAGCTCTCCAGTGTCTATCAGAGGACCTGGGGTTCTCCCGTAATATTCTGGCTCTGCGCTGCAGGGGCGGTGCTTATGGGCTTTAGAGAGTGGAGAAAAGGGTTTCTGTTGGCTCCTGTGGCTGTACTGGGGCTTTGGTGTTTTAGGTCGGGGGCGAGATTTGTGCCTTTTTTGAGCCTGGTGTTGGCTCTGGGTGGAGGGTATTTAGCCTATCTTTGCTACGAGGGTACCATAAGGCTCTTCAAAAATAGGGGCTTAGCCATGATCAGGTTTGTTTCTCCGCTGATCATCTCAGCAGCTTTGGTCTGGATACCAGCCAAACGGGACTACAACTATCTTCCCGTTCCAATAGCCTTATCCCCTGTACCTACTGCCTTTCACAGGCTGAAGGCGGTTGCTCCACAAGATGCCGCGGTATGGACCTGGTGGGACTACGGCTACCTTATTCAGTACTGGAGTGGTTTGGGAACCCTTGGAGATGGTGGATCCCAATTGGGCCCCACCTCCTACTTTTTGGCCTTGGGTATGTCCACACCTGATCCAGTATTCTCTGCACGGCTTATGCGATTCTACACCACAAGAGGGTTTGACCAGGGCTTTGACACCCTATCCTCTGTTCTTGGCAGCGAGAGAGAGGCCATGCTCACAATAAAGGATGCCATGAAGCTGGGTCCACAGGGTATTGAGATTGTTGTAAAAAAGCACAAACTTCCCTTAGGTGACTGGAAGGAGTTCTTCTTTCCCACAAGGTCGGTTCCTGTCTATCTGGCCTACACAAAGGATATGATTCCCAAAGGTGGGTGGTGGTACTACTTTGGAACCTGGGATTTGAACCAGAAGAATGGAACAAGACCAACAGTGTATCAGGTGGACTGTTCTCTTACCAGGCCTGGGATCTACCAATGCGCTAAAAACACAAAGCTCAGTGTCCTGGCCGGGGTTGCTGAGGTGAATGGTAGAAACATTCCCCTTTCAGAGATCACGACGGTGATTGCCAATCGTCCTGAGGTTAAAGACTTTCCCCAGTATTCACGTTCAAGGTTGAGAGCCGTTATTCAACAATATGGAAGAAACCGGTGGAGGTTGGTGCTTCTCTCAAAGGGTTTTTACTCTTCTGTGTTCTCAAAGATGTTTCTTGCCAACACCTACGATCGTAGGGCCTTTGAGCCTGTGATCATCTGGAATCCCTACATCCAGATCTGGAAGGTGCTGGATCCTGACAGGCAGAAGACTTAGCCTTAAGAGCCTTTAACCAGAGATTCAATCTCTTCTGGCGTAAGAAACCTCCATTTGCCTTCAGAAAGATTCCCAAGGGCGAGTGGACCTATGGATATCCTCTGAAGGTCAAGCACCTTGAGCCCTAAGTGGGCAAGGGCCCGGCGGATCTGGCGTTTTCTCCCCTGGGTAAGGGTCATCTCAAGCAGAGTATAGCCTTTGTGGGATTCTAATATTTTGGTTCTCATAGGAGCGTAGTACTCTCCCTCCACCACCATTCCTTTTTCCAGGGCTGTAATAATTTTTGCAGATACCCCTTCTTTCACCTTCACCCTGTACCTTTTGGGGACGTGATGCCGGGGGTGGGCGAGCTTATGGTAGAGGTCTCCCCAGTTGGTCAAGAGAAGCAGCCCACGACTCGGAACATCCAGCCTGCCTACTGGATAGAGGCGTTGGGATAATCCCACCAGCCTCAGCACAGAGGGGTATGGAGGCTCATCCTCAACAGAGGAGACATACCCAGGGGGCTTGTTGAGCATGATCACGATCCGGTCTTCAGGTTCTACTGGCTGATTGTCAACCAGAACCTTGTCTCTTTCAGGGTCAATCTTTGTTCCAAGTCGGGTTATGGTAACCCCGTTCACCTTAACCCTGCCAGAGGTGATGAGCTCTTCAGCCTTTCTCCGAGAGGCAACCCCGCACCTCGCCAAGTAGCGCTGTAAGCGCTCCATCAACTCGCCTTGGTCTTCCTCTCCTCTAAGTAGGCAATAACCGATTGAAAGATAAGTCTGCCGTCCTGGGTTTTCATGATGGATTCAGCGCATCTTTCGGGATGGGGCATCATTGCAGCCACATTCCCCCTTTCGTTGCAGATGCCTGCGATGTTTCCTGCAGAGCCGTTGGGGTTCCACTCAGGGGACACATCCCCTTCTGGGGAAGAGTAACGCAGAAGCACGCATCCTCTATTCTCTAATCCCCCTACCCCTCCTTCTGGGGGAACGTAGTTTCCCTCCATGTGGGCGATTGGGATTCTAAGCACCTGTCCCTTCTCTGCCAGCATGGTGAAAGGGGTGTCGTCTCTCTCCACAACCACGTTCACGTATTGGCAGATGAACTGCAGGTTGCGGTTTCTGAGCATGGCCCCTGGCAAGAGACCGGATTCCAGAAGTATCTGAAACCCGTTGCATATTCCCAAGACGAGTCCTCCTGAGTTGGCAAACTCTTTCACCTTGGCCATCACCGGAGAGAACCTGGCTATGGCCCCTGCCCTCAGGTAGTCACCGTAGGAGAATCCTCCAGGCAGTATGATGCAATCTACTCCTTTTAGGCTATCTTCCTGGTGCCAGATGTACTCCACATCCTGCCCTAAAACCTCACTCAGAACATAGTGACAGTCGTGATCGCAGTTTGATCCCGGAAAGACTACAACCCCGAATTTCATTCTTCCAAGGTCTCTATCTGGTAGTCCTCAATAACAGGGTTAACCAGAAGCTTTTTGCATATCTCGTGAACCGTCTCCAGATCTCCCTCTGACAAGGTGAGGTCAATCACCTTGCCCACTCTCACCCTATCAACTCCCTCAAACCCAAGGTTCTCAAGCGCCCCTTTCACCGCTTTTCCCTGGGGATCAAGGATTCCCTCTCTCAAGGTTACCGTCACTCTGTAGCGCATTAATTCAGTCCTTTCAGCTCTTCTTTAAGAGAGACCTTCTTTTTCAGCCAGCGCTTAACCTTCTCAATAAGCTCTTTGCGATAGTTTTCGTCCAGTACCGTCTCTTCAAGGTACTTTTTGTACTTCT
>JALWSI010000022.1 GCA_027080315.1 bacterium
CCCGACGAGGGCAGAAACGCAGAGGTTGCCCGGGAGATGGTTGAGGAGGGTCACTGGTTGCCACCTACCCTCAACGGTGAGGTTAGATACCAGAAGCCCCCGCTCTACTACTGGCTTGTGGCCTCATCCTTTAAGGCCTTTGGTAAAGGGGAGTTCCCCGCGAGGCTTCCCTCTGCCCTGGCGGCTATGCTCTGCGTATTCGCAACGGTGTTGCTGGGCAGAAGGATCTTGGGACTTCAGAGGGGTCTATGGGCAGGGGTGATTCTCTCCACTTCCCTAATCTTTGCAGTCTATTCCCACATCGTCATCTTTGACATGGTGCTCACTCTATTGATTCTCGCGTCAATCGCTCTCTTCTATCTGGGGCTTATTGGGGAGAGACCCTGGTACCTACGCCTCTCTGCCCTCTTTGCAGCCCTGGCCTTTCTCACCAAGGGGCCCATCGGCGTTCTCATACCCGCCATGGCCTTGGTTCCGGTGATGATCTATCGTGGGGCCAAGGGGGAGCCAATGAGAATACCCTGGCTCTCCATGTCGCTCATTTTCGTGGTGGTGGCCCTGCCAACCTACCTTGTGGCAGAGATACGGGCCCCGGGTTACTGTTACCACTTCTTCTGGGAGGAGAACGTGCTGCGTTACCTCACCCCAAGATTCCACCGGGAAGGCCCCGTTTTCTACTACCTGTTGGTGATCTTAGCGGGGCTATTCCCCTGGACCTGGATGCTCAAGGATCTTCCCTCAACGGTTAGTAAGATGAAGCGTGAGAAGATGGAGGTTCTTATTCTGCTGGGCTCTTGGATACTGCTGCCCACCCTTTTCTTCACCCTCTCCCACTCCAAGCTGCCCCATTACATACTGCCCACCTTCCCCGGTTGGGCCCTCATGCTGGCAGATGGCCTGCCGGAGATGGTCACAGTCCAGGCAAAGAGAAGGATTCTCACCACCCTTGGGGCGGCTGGTGTTCTCTATGCCGGGGGACTCTTGTTTATCACCTATCCTGTGGCTCTCTACCACTCGGCAGCCCCTGTTCTTCAAAGGGCGTCACTGAAACCAGAAGTTCCCCTGGTCGCCTTTAAGGCAAAGAGATACTCTTTGGCCTTCTACACCGGCAGAAGGCTATTGGCCGTGGAAAATAAAGGGGGTATGGAGAGAACCATAAAGGAGATGGAGTCCCTCTATCTCTTCACAAAGAACAAGGAGAGGAGGGTGAGGTATATTGAGACCCTTGCCCGCCAGGCAGGTAAAAAGGTGGAGGTGCTTGGAAAGTCACCGCGCTATTTGCTGCTGTTGGTGGTGAGAGATGGCTCGGATTCTTCAGAAAAGATCTCCCGCTACCACCTACCCAAAGACCTGTCCAAGAACAAAACTTAGGGAACTCTAACCAGATTTGACTTGCTCAGCCTTAGGTATATTGGTATTACCAATTATTGGTAAGGTCAGATTCAAGGTTTGGGTTTAAGGAGGTGGCGAGAGATGGAGATCTACCGTGGGTTGGCCATTATTCTTGGGTTTCTCTTCTCGGGACAGGCTATATCCAAGTTCACCCATATTCCTGTGCCGGGAAGCGTTCTGGGTATGATCTTTCTCACCTTGGCCCTCATGACAGGGGTGGTGAAGCTTGAGCACGTGGAAGAGGTGGGAACCTTTCTCATCAGAAACATGAGCGTTATGTTCATCCCTCCGGGAGTGGGGGTGGTGGTTTACTGGTCGCTGGTGAAGAGAGACCTTCTTCCAATCTCTGTGGCTCTGGTGGTGAGCTTTGTTCTCACCGTTGTCCTCACCGCCAAGGTGGTTGAGCTAATAAGGAGGTGATGTAATGGGCAGCTTTGGGATCTTTGTAACCATATTTCTATTCTACGGTTTCTCAAAGCTCTTTGAGAAGGGCAAAAAGTTCTACCTCAATCCCATTCTTTTAAGCATAGTCACCATCTCCCTTTTTCTGAAAAGTACGGGAATCAGCTACGACTATTACATGAAGAGTGCCAGGTTTCTCTTCTTTCTGCTGGGTCCAGCGGTGGTCTCTCTCTCTATCCCTCTCTACAAAGAGAGAGAGACCATAAAGTCTTACGCCAAAGAGATCGTGGTTGGCATACTCTTCGGTGGCATGGTGGCTGCACTTTCAGCCGTATTGATCGCCAAGTTCCTGGGAGCCGACAAAACCGTGGTCTTGAGCATAGCCCCCAAGAGCGTCACCACCGCCATTGCCATTGGAATAAGCGACAAGATAGGTGGTATTCCTGCACTTACGGCGGTTCTGGTTATCATCACCGGGATAATGGGCAACGCCGTGGGGGTAGAGGTGTTGAATCTGGCCAGAATTAAAGACCGTGTGGCGAGAGGACTTGGTATGGGGGTCACCTCTCACGGTCTGGGGACCGCCAGAATCATTCTTGATGACGAGCTGAGTGGGGCGGTTAGTGGGCTCTCAATAGCCCTCAATGGCATATACACCTCTTTCATGCTTCCCTACCTCATGGTGTTACTCATGAGGTTCTTTAACTAAGGTGGATCCATGTTCAAAAAGATAAGACCTAAGCGGATAAGCGACGAGATAGTTGAGCATATCCGTGAGCTTATCCTTGATGGCAAACTGAAGCCCGGAGACCAGCTACCCCCAGAGAGGGAGCTGGCCCTCAAGATGGGGGTGAGCCGACCTGTGGTGAGGGAGGCCATAATAAGGCTCATAGACATGGGCTATTTAGAGAACCTTCAGGGAAGGGGCACCTTTGTTAGGTCCATAACAGACGACTACATTAAGAATCCTCCCATCCACGACCTTCTCAACAAGGGGGCAATGGCCCTTCCAGAGATCGTTGAGGTGCGCAAGATCTTTGAGACCTGGGCCGCAGCCACCGCGGCCCTTAGGGCCACCCATAGGGAGCTGGAGCAGATGGAGGAGTATCTGGGGGAGATGGAGGATGCCAAGAATCGGGGAGAGCTTGGCCATGTGGCAGATGCCAACTTTCATCTGGCCATCTCTTATGCCACCCACAACACCTTGCTTATTCACCTTATGAACAGCATCTACGAGATGATAGAGCAGGTTACCTACGAGATTGGCGTGAAGATGTACAACGATCCCCAGAGTTATCAAGACCTTTTTGATCAGCACGTGGCTATCTTTAAAGCCATAAAAGAGAAGGATCCTGATGGGGCATACATAAAGATGCTCAACCACATGCACTACATAGAGACAGAGATCAGAAGGCAGTTGAAAGGCACCACAAGGTTCCAGGCCTCGGTTTACCCATTGTACAGAAAGGTCTGAAGGTGTGCTCTGGGTTGGAGTATGAGAGGAGACTCTTCCACCATGTTTTCCATAGGCTTAGAGGCTTTTAATTAAGGGGCTTAGGTTAATTTAGAGGGTTTAATCTCGTACTTCTTCATCTTGTACTGAAGCATCCTTCTCGTGATGCCGAGCCTCTCGGCTGCTTTGGTCTGGTTTCCTCCACACTCCTGCAAGGCCTGGGTGATCATCTCTCTCTCCAGGTTCTCCACCATGTCTATGAGGGAGCCCGGTTGGGTTTTGGGGCTTATTCCCTCTTTGAGCCAGTGGGGAAGGTGTCTCTCTGTTAACACCTTCTCCCCTTCCTCACACAGGGCTAAGGCGCTCTCAATGGCGTTCTCCAGCTCCCTCACGTTTCCCGGCCATGTGTGCCCAACGAGGATCTCCATGGCACGGCGGGAGACCTTCTCTACCTTAACCCCTGTGCGCACCCCGTACTTCTTGATGAAGTGGGAGACCAGGTGGGGTATATCCTCTCTTCGCTCCCTTAATGGAGGGATTGGGATCTCCATCACCCTTAGCCGATAGAACAGGTCTCTTCTGAAAGCGTCTTCTTCAACAAGCCTGTTCAAATCCTTGGTGGTTGTGGCTATGATTCTCACCTTGGGAGACTCTGAGACCCGTTGCTCTTCAAGAAAGCGGAGCAGCCTTGCCTGTACCTCCAAAGAGAGCTCGTCAACCTGGTCAAGCAATAGGGTGCCTCCCTCTGCCAGGTCTATCTTGCCCTTTGCAGTCCCTTCTCCAAAGAGCTCCTCTTCAACCCTCTGGGGTTCCAAGAAGGCGCAGTCAACCAAGGTGAAGGGCCCATGGCTACGGGGGCTTGTGGAGTGGATAACCTTGGCAACAAGCTCTTTGCCAACCCCCGTTTCTCCCACCAGAAGAAGGGGGGTATCAACCTGGGACGCCTTTCTTATGATGGGGATGAGATTTGACATGGCTGGGCTCTCCGCCACTATGGAGAACTCCCGATAGAGGGTGCTGAGAGAGGCTTTAAGGGCTATGTTCTCCTTGGTTATCCTTTGGAGCTTGAGGGCCCGGGAGACCACGATCTTGAGTTGATCAACGTCAACCGGTTTCAGAATGTAGTCAAAGGCTCCCAGTTTCATGGCCTTAACAGCGGTTTCCACGGTTCCAAAGGCTGTTAGCAGAATCACAGGAACCTCAGACGAGAGCTTCCGTATCCCTTCAAGCAGAGAGAGCCCGTCTCCCCCTGGCATTTTAAGGTCGGTGATCACAAGCTCGTAGTCCCCTTCCTTGAAACGTTGCAGGGCCTTTTCACCGCTTGTGGCGGTATCTACCACATAGCCCTCGTCCATGAGGTGCAGGGACATCACCTTGCAGAAGTGGGGCTCATCATCCACCAGAAGCAACCGGGCTTTCTCTTCCATAACCAGAGAGGTGGCCTCCTTACCGTTTTAGATTCCTCTTCAAAGGATACCCTTTGTGGTCTTAAAAGACAAAATGTGTGGAGCATATCCATTTTTCAATCTTCTCTTTGGTGCAATTGACACTTACTTAAGGCTTTACCTATACTCACAGTACCGGCGCACGAGGAAGAAGGAGGAGCTGCAAAGATGATGACATACCAAGAGGTGGTTATCGCCTTAGAGAGGTTCTGGGCAGAGAGAAACTGCATTATTCAGCAGCCTTACGATGTAGAGGTGGGGGCTGGGACCATGAATCCCGCCACCCTTCTCAGGGTGCTTGGCCCTGAGCCCTGGAGGGTGGCCTACGTTGAACCCTCTCGCAGACCCACAGACGGTAGATATGGAGAGAACCCCAACAGGCTGCAGCACTACTACCAGTATCAGGTGATATTGAAGCCTTCTCCTGTTGATGTTCAGGAGCTTTACCTGGACAGTCTTCGGGCGCTGGGAATAGACCCCATGAAGCACGACATAAGGTTTGTTGAAGACGACTGGGAGTCTCCCACCCTTGGAGCCTGGGGCATTGGATGGGAGGTGTGGCTGGATGGAATGGAGATCACCCAGTTCACCTACTTTCAGCAGGCTGGAGGGATAGACCTGAAGCCCGTATGCGTGGAGCTAACCTATGGGCTTGAGCGTATTGCCATGTATATTCAGGGAGTTGACAGCGTCTTTGACCTTGTGTGGGCAGACAATGTGACCTACGGAGACGTTCACCACCAAGGTGAGGTGGAATGGTCTCACTTCAACTTTGAAGAGGCTGACGTGGCAATGCACTTCAAGATGTTTGAGATGTGCGAAGAGGAGTCTCGCCGTTTGATTGAGAAGGGGCTTGTGTTGCCCGCTTACGACTACTGTCTCAAGTGCTCTCACCTCTTCAACATACTTGATGCCCGTAACGCCATAAGCGTGAAGGAACGCACCTCTTACGTGGCCCGGGTGCGCCAGCTGGCCAGGGCCTGCGCCGAGGCCTATGTGAAGCAGAGAGAAGAGATGGGCTTCCCTCTGCTTGCCAAGGGGGCCTTTGGCTACAAACCCAGGGAGGCTGAGTAGAGATAGACTGGGTTCCACTTTTAGCGGTTCTGCTCATACTGCTTGAGGGGTTCTTCTCGGGTACCGAGATGGCCCTCATCTCGTGCAGCCCCATCAGACTCAAGAGGCTTGCAGAAGAGGGGAAGGGGAGGGCTGCGTATAGGTTTGTGGAGGATCCAGACACCCTCTTTGGAACCACCTTGCTGGGAACGAATCTGTGCGTGGTGCTTAACTCCTCTTTGATCACCTGGTATCTTCACTCTCGCTTTCACTTTGGCTCTGAGCTCTACACCACTTTGATACTCTCTCCCCTTGTGCTTCTCTTCGGAGAGATGCTTCCCAAGGCCTATGCCCAGGCCCACGCCGAAAGGGTTAGCCTTGCCATGGCGCCTCCTCTAAGGGTCTTTTCCAAGATCTTCTCCCCTGTGAGCAGCGTTATTCTCTTTGCCGCCAGGCTTCTGTCTCCTGGAAATGGGGACGAGAAGAGGGAGAGCCTTCTGGTGAAGAAGGATGAGCTGAGAATCCTGCTTGATCGCCACTTTGAGGGCAGCGACATACTTGAGGAAGAGAAAGAGCTCATCAAGAACATCTTCTCTTTTGGAGAGGTGAGGGTGAGGGAGGCCATGAAGCCTCTAATAGAGGTTGTGGCTCTAAGCGAGGATGACACCGTTTCAAAGGCTGCAAGGCTAATCCAAGAAAGGGGGTTTTCCCGCCTTCCCGTATATTCTGGCAATATCTTTAGAATCATAGGCATAGTTTCGGTTTACGACATTATGGAGGCAGAAGACGGAAACCTCAAGGTGAGAGAGTTTCTTAGAAACACCTTGTTCGTGTCTGAGTTCACCTATGTTGATGAGCTTTTGAGGCGAATGCAGATGGAGAAACAGGTTATGGCCGTTGTGGTGAACGAACACGGGGCATGCGTGGGTATCATCACTATTGAGGACATACTTGAGGAGCTTGTGGGGGAGATAGAGGACGAGTACGACCTATCCCTATCAAGGGGGGAAAAGAGGATTGAGAAGGTGAAGGGCGGATACGTGGTAGATGCCCGAATAGAGCTTGATCTACTTGAGGAGAAGCTGGGGCTGAAGTTTGAGAAGAGGGACGTTTATGAGACCTTGGCGGGACACATCTTGTTCCACACGGGGTTTATCCCAGAAGAGGGATCAAGGATAACCTTGGACGGCGTCACCATGTACATTCAGGAGACAACCGAGAGAAGTGTGAGAAAGGTGTTCATTCCTGAGATGTCTTGCTCAGTTAAGCTGTGAATGGGGAGGAAGCTATGAGGTTAAGCAGATCGCAAGAGATTTACAAAGAGGCCCTTACCTGGCTGCCGGGGGGAGTGAATAGCCCCGTTAGGGCCTTCAAATCCGTGGGCGGCTCACCGGTGGTTATGGCCAAGGGCAAGGGCCCCCGGATCTGGGATGCAGATGGAAACAGCTACATTGATTATGTTGCCTCTTGGGGGCCCCTTATTCTGGGACACGCCCATCCAGAGGTGGTTGAGGCTGTGTGTGTGGCGGCTGAGAAGGGTACCAGCTTTGGAGCCCTCACCGATATGGAGGTGAAGATGGCCAAACAGGTGGTTGATGCCGTGCCCTCAATGGAGATGGTGAGATTCGTGAACTCGGGAACAGAGGCCACCATGAGCGCCATAAGGCTTGCCCGGGGGGTTACCGGCCGCAGCAAGATCGTGAAGTTTGAAGGGTGTTACCACGGGCACGTTGATTATCTATTGGCAAAAGCAGGCTCGGGGGTGCTCACCTTTGCCCTGCCGGGGACCCCGGGAGTGCCAGAGAGCTTCACTGCAGAGACCCTTATTGCGAGGTTCAACGACCTGAGCAGCGTGGAGGAGCTGTTTGATAAAAATAGAGACCAGATTGCCGCGGTGATTCTTGAGCCAATCATGTGCAATGCCGGGGTGATTTTGCCTGAACCTGGTTTCTTGGAGGGATTGAGAGAGATCACCAAAAAGAATAACGCCCTGCTCATCTTTGACGAGGTGATAACCGGCTTCAGGGTTGCCTACGGAGGGGCCCAGGAGCTCTACGGTATAACCCCCGACCTCACCTGTTTGGGCAAGATTATCGGGGGGGGGCTTCCTGTGGGGGCCTACGGAGGCAGAAGAGACCTCATGGAGCAGGTGGCCCCAGTGGGAGATGTTTACCAGGCAGGCACCCTCTCTGGTAATCCCTTGGCCATGGCTGCTGGCTCAAAGACCCTTGAGATCCTGGCAAGGCCGGGAACATACCAGCGGCTTGAAGAACTCGGGGCCAAGGCAGAGGTTTCAATAAAGGGAGTTTTGGACGAGCATGGCGTTAAGGCCACCCTTAACAGAGTGGGCTCGGTGATGTGTCTATTCTTCACCCATAGTCCTGTTAAGAGCTACCAGGATGCCTTAACCTCCAATACAGACCTTTACGCCGCCTATTTCTGGAAGATGCTTGAAAACGGGGTGTATCTTGCTCCTTCTCAGTTTGAAGCGGCCTTCATTTCGTGTGTCCACGGAGACCAGGAGCTGGAGGAGACCGTAAGGGCAATTGAGAGGTCCATTGAGGCCCTAAAGAAGGATAACCTCTTGTAGCTTCGGGGGTTGGAGTTTGAGAAAATTTTTACAAGCAGGGGTTGACTGCAACACACCCCCTTGCTACAAGGAGCCCCGTTTCCAGCAGGGGATTAAGGAAGGCTTGAGGAGAGGGTAATCGCAAAAGGCGGTAGATGGTTAAAAGAACTCATCAACCTCAGCTCCTTGGGTCTTACCCTGGCGATTGCAACCATGATAGGGTTTGGGTTGGGGGTCTATGTAGACCACAAGTTTCACACCAACCCATGGGGATCGTTGGGAGGGCTTCTGCTGGGTGTTGCATCGGGGTTTTACACCTTAGTGAAAGAGTCGTTGAAGGGCATGCGTAAGGCCGAGAGGGAGGATGAGAGGGCAAAGGATGGTTCTGGCGAAGATGGAGAGTAGGGGATGGATTCTGCTGGGCGTTTTTCTCGTGTTGAGTGTGGCCTGGTTGGATCCCAAGGTTACCCTGGGAGTTGCTGTGGGAGGAGTTCTTGCCCTCTGCGATTTTGGTCTTATGCGACGGTTTCTCGCTCCAGCCGTTAGAAACGGCGCTGGCAAAGGGGCTCTTTTCGTTCTGCAAGCAATCAAGTATCTGGTGATGGGAGCGGTGTTGGGAACCCTGTTCTGGTTCAAGGTTATCAACCCCATTGCTTCGGTTGTGGGGCTTTCAATCATGTTCCTGATACCCCTTCTTCACTTGTTTGACTTAAAACGAGAGCTTGAGGAGGTTGCCTAAGTCCTATGTACGAACCTTATGTTATCAATCCTTTAGGTCATGGTT
>JALWSI010000023.1 GCA_027080315.1 bacterium
ACCTTTTCAGGTTGGGGAGTTATGATTTCTGACGCTAAATCTGGCAAAGCAGCCCTGTTTGAACTCTCCCCTTACGGGGCTTTTAGAGTTGACCCCAGTAATGGGATTCTCTGCTTAACCAACACCTGTTTATCTACACAGCTTCAGCTGAAGGAGTATGCTCCTTCTGCGACTTGGGTTGAGCATAATCACACCCGGCTTCTAAGGCTTAAAAGGCTTCTTGAGGAGAGTAGGGGAGAGTTTACAGCACAGAGAGGCTTGGAGATACTTTCTGATCACTACGATGCCTCTGCCCATAACACCCAAATCCTCGGCAACGCGATAGCGATGGCAGGAAATGTACTATCTGCCCTTTTCTGTCCTTCCAGAGATGAGATATGGGTATCTTGCGGTGATGCTCCATTGAATAGCTTTGGGGTTTACCATGCCTACTCCCTTGGCTCTCTTTTCAAAGGAGAGCTGGAGCTGAAAAGGAGGGTGGTGACCCATCCAGAGATCAAGGATAGGGTTAAGGGGTTCCGGTTTTTTATGGAGTCACTTAGGGCTTGGGACGAAAGGCTGGACCTAAAGGGGGCAATAGAGAATATGCGGCTTGCAGTTGAGGAGTCTCCCAACGAGCCCCTCTTCAGGTTTTTGCTTGCCCTTCTTCTTGCCATGGGGTTTGAGTTTGCAAAGGCCCTTGAAGAGCTTGATGCCTTTGAGAAACTCAAGATATCTGCTCTGCGACTGGCCCAGACAAAGCTGTGGAAGGGAAGGTTGTACGATCTTTTGGACCATCGTGAGAAAGCCGTTGAGTTTTACAAAGAAGCGGTAAGGCTAAGCAGGTACAAAGACATTACCGATGCAGCCTGGCTGGGTATGAAAAAACCATACACGGCAAAGGAGCTTAGACAGCTTGAAATTCTCTTCTTGGTGGCAGATTGGATAGAGTAACTTCAGTATAGCCCCAGGCTTACCTCATTGTCCCTTGGAAAGTGGACGGGGTATTTTCCTGAGAAGCAGGCTGTGCAGAAAGGGTGGTTCTCAACAGGGAACCCTGCAGCCTCAATCATGCCCTCAAGAGAGAGGTATTCCACTGAGTCGGCGGTGAGGTATTTACAGATCTCTTTTATGCTGTGGGTTGAGGCAATTAGCTCTCTTCTGGTTGGCGTGTCTATGCCATAAAAGCATGGATGGGTGATGGGAGGAGAGCTTACTCTGAAGTGTACCTCCCGGGCGCCTGCCTGACGGATCATCTTAACTATCTTTCGTGATGTGGTGCCTCTCACAATGGAGTCGTCTATCACCACAACCCTTTTACCTTTGATGATCTCTCTCACCGGATTGAGTTTGACCTTCACTCCGAAGTGGCGAATGGACTGCCGGGGTTCAATGAAGGTGCGTCCCACGTAGTGGTTTCTCACAAGGCCCATCTCAAAGGGAATACCCGCCTCCTGGGCGTATCCCATGGCTGCCACTATCCCAGAGTCAGGAACCGCGATAACCACATCGGCTTCCACGGCGTTCTCTCGGGCCAGTTGCTGTCCAAAGGCTTTGCGCACCGAATAGACGTCTCTTCCAAAGATGTGGCTATCAGGACGGGCAAAATAGATGAACTCAAAGATACAATGAGAAGCCTTGCCGGGTTTGAAGGGCTTGAAAGAGGTGATGCCGTCTTTGTTTATCACCACCACCTCTCCTGGTTCTATCTCGCGAATGAACTCTGCTTCTACCAGATCAAGGGCGCAGGTCTCAGAGGCCAGAACAGTGGTGCTCCCCATGCGCCCCATCACCAGAGGCCTAAACCCCCAGGGGTCTCTGATGCCTATGAGCTCCTCGTCTCTCAAAAGAAGCATAGAATAAGCCCCCCTTATTTTGGAGAGGGCATCTATGAGGGCGGAGCGAAAATCAGGGGCCCGGGAACGAGCAGCTAAGTGCACCACCACCTCTGAGTCCATGGAGGACTGGAATATTGATCCTGAGGACTCCAGCTCTTGCCTCAGCTTGTAGGCGTTTATGAGGTTGCCGTTGTGGGCTATGGCCATCTCCCCGAGTCTGCAGTTAACCAAGAAGGGTTGGGCGTTCTTCAACAGGCTCTCTCCAGTGGTAGAGTACCTGTTGTGGCCTATTGCCACCTCTCCCGGCAGCCGTGCCAGACGCTCGTGGGTGAAGATATCTGCCACAAGGCCCATGTGGCGTTCGAGATGAATCTCACCTTCGTGGGATGCTGCAATTCCTGCGCTTTCTTGACCTCGGTGCTGAAGGGCGTATAGCC
>JALWSI010000024.1 GCA_027080315.1 bacterium
CTACTGGGGTGGCCCATATTCAGTCCACCTTTAACAACACCATTGTGACCATAACCGATCCTCAGGGTAACACGCTCACCTGGGGTTCGGCGGGCACCGTTGGGTTTAAGGGTACCAGAAAGAGCACCCCATACGCAGCCCAACTTGCAGGAGAGGCAGTGGCCAAGAAGGCCATAGACACCTGTGGTATGAAGTGGGTTGAGGTGTACGTGAAGGGACCGGGGCCTGGTAGAGAGGCTGCCATAAGGGCTCTTCAGAGTGCGGGGTTGAATGTTATCTTAATTAAAGACGTGACCCCGCTTCCACATAACGGGTGCCGCCCAAGAAAGAAGAGAAGGGTTTGATCTGGTCTTAGATGAGGAGGTAGAGGTTGGCTCGATATACAGGTTCTGTTTGCAGGATGTGCAGGAGAGAGGGAGAGAAGCTCTTCTTAAAGGGCACCAAGTGTATGACCGACAAGTGTCCCTTAGAGCATAGAAACTTTCCTCCCGGTCAGCATGGCAGAAGAAGAGGAAAGATCACAGAGTACGGTCTGCGTTTAAGAGAGAAGCAGAAGATGAAGCGCATCTACGGTCTCTTAGAGACCCAGTTTAAGAACTACTTCTACAAGGCTTCTCGCATGAAGGGGCTCACCGGTGAGAACCTTATCATCCTTTTAGAGCGCAGGCTTGACAACACCGTTTATCGCATGGGCTTTGCCTCTTCACGGCGAGAGGCGAGGCAGCTTGTGAGACACGGCCACTTCAGGGTTAACGGCAGAAAGGTGAACATACCAAGCTATCAGCTCAGACCCAACGATGTGGTTGAGGTGAGAGAGAAGAGCAAGAATCTGGTGCGTATAAAAGAGTCTTTGGAGGTTGCAGAGCATCGGGGATCTGTGCCCTGGTTAGAGGTGGATCCTGAGAAGATGAGGGGCGTGTTCAAAGAGATTCCGAGACGCGAGGATGTGCCTCTACCCATAAATGAGTCGCTTATAGTTGAGCTCTATTCTAAATAATGAGAGCAGGGGTGAACCATGTATAACACTTGGGCGTCAATTATTAAGCCTGCCAGGTGTGAGTTTGACGAAGAGACCCTTAGCCCCACCTACGGAAGGCTCTTTGTTGAGCCTCTTGACAGGGGGTACGGCACCACCTTGGGCAATGCCATGCGCAGGGTTCTTCTCTCGTCTCTACCTGGGGCAGCTGTCACCTCTGTTAAGATAGAGGGGGTGGATTACGAGTTCACCACCATACCGGGGGTGAAAGAGGATGTCACCCAGATCATCCTCAACGTGAAAGAGCTTCTTTTAAAGAGCTACACAGACGAAGAGAGAACCCTTGTGATAGACAAGAAGGGCCCAGGAGAGGTGAAGGCCAAGGATATAGAGACCCCTCACGACATTGAGGTGCTCAATCCTGAGCTTGTGATAGCCACCCTTGATAGCGAAGAGGTCACCTTCAGGATGGAGATGAATGTTTCGCGGGGAAAGGGCTATCTGCCGGTTGAGAAGATGGATCACCGCAGCCTTCCCGTGGGCACCATTCTGGTAGATGCCTCCTTCTCTCCTGTGCGCAAGGTGAACTTCAGGGTAGAGAACGCCCGTGTGGGACGCGAGACCGATTACGACAGGCTGATTCTTGATGTGTGGACCACCGGGGCCGTGCATCCCAAAGACGCAGTATCGGTTGCTGCCACCATATTGAAGGACCACATGGATCTCTTCTCTCACTTTGAGGAGGAGCCAGAGGTGGTCTCTCCTGCCTCTTCTGAGAAGGAAGAGGTTGAAGAGAAGAAGGACAGCATTCTTGAGAAGTCAATTGACGAACTGGGGCTCACTGTGCGGTCTCACAACTGCTTGAAGCGCATGAACATAAACACCATTGGAGACCTCATAAAGAGGAAAGAGTCTGATCTTTTGAAGGTCCGCAACTTTGGTAAGAAGTCGCTTCAAGAGGTGAAAGAGGTGCTGGAGAAACTGGGGCTTTCCTTGGGAACCGAGCCTGAAGGAGAAGAGACCCAGGATACTGCCCAAGAAGAATAAGAGGGAGGATGATCTGCCGTGAGACATGGAAGAAAGGTACCTAAGTTAGGCAGAAAGGCGGAGCACAGAAAGGCCTTGTTAAGAAACCTTGTTACAGAGGTGCTGCGCCATGAGCGGGTTGAGACCACCCTTGTCAAGGCCAAGGCGGTTAAGCCTTTGGTGGATAAGATGGTCACCCTTGGCAAAAGGGGAGATCTTCACGCCCGCAGGCAGGCATTGGCGGTTATCAA
>JALWSI010000025.1 GCA_027080315.1 bacterium
ATTTTATAGCTTCCAGCATGGTTTCTTCGGAGACTTCCAGCATTTCTCCTTCTACCATTACTACGGAGTCTTTTGTTCCCGCGACGATTAAATCCAACTCTGCTTTTTCCAGTAATTGTTGTTTAGGATTTACTATAAACTCGTCTCCTATTTTTATTACTCTGACAGCACTGACAGGTTGCGGGAAAGGAATATCCGAAGTCATCAATGCACACGAAGCGGCGAAGCAGGCTAATGAGTCCGCCATAACTTCTTTATCCGTAGAATACATTGTTACCAGGACTTGGACTTCCGAAGTGAAGCCGTCGGCGAACATCGGTCGCAATGCTCTGTCTACGAGTCTTGAAGTTAAAATCTCGTATTCGTTAGGTTTCCCGTCACGTTTAAAAAAACCGCCCGGAATTTTTCCTGCGGCGGCAAAATGTTCTCTGTAATCAACTGTTAAAGGAAAAAAATCTGTTCCTTCTTTTGCTTCTTTTGCTATCCCCTTCCCCGTAAAAAACAAAAAGTTCAAGAGTCACTTCTTCTGAGCGGCTTTCTTTTCCAATATCTTTATCAAGCCTTTGAATGAGCGCTTTGCTATTATGTTGTTTATCTGGGTACGGTAGTTATTCACCATACTTATTCCTTCAATAAGTATATCGTACACCAACCACTTGCCATTCTTTAAAACCATTCTGTTTTGAAGAGTGAAGGTTCTATTCTGTTTGGTTTTTATCTTGGTTGTGACTGTGGCGTAGTCTCCATCTATCGTCTCTTTGGTGAAATAGACCTTTTCTCCAGAGTACATCTCAAATCTCTTGGCGTATTTAGCCTCTACAAAGTCTTTGAATAACTCTTTGAATCTCTTTCTTTCCTCAGGGGTTCTTCTTCTCCAATGAATACCCAACACCCTCTTTGCCACCTCGTCCCAATCAATAGTCCTGTCCAGTATCTCGTACACCTTCTTGTGTTTCTCCTGCACAGAGAGGGATTTGTTGGACAGGATGGAGATCATCTCATCCACTGTTTTCTTCAGTTCCTTAGTTGGTTCTCCTGCCTGACAGATGTTTGCGGCAAATAAGGCTGTTACTGCTATTGCACAGATTATTAAGCCCTTTTTGAAGTTGATAGATTTCATATTGATCCTCCTTTACTGAGCGATTAAGGCTCTTCTGTGCTGGAAGTAGGCGTCTTTAAGAGCGGTGTATGGATCAAGAGCAGACTCTTTGAACTCTTCGTATTCTCCCAAAGTTAGAGAGGTGGTGTTCACCTTGTCTAAGGCAACCTCTCCAAAGAATATCCAGGGATTCACATAAAAGAGAGGGTGCATAACCGTGTCCCCGATGTATCCCAAGACCCCTCTCACGCTTGAGGGACCCAATATGGGGATGTTGAGGTAGAAGACCGGCTTCATTCCATAGACCCCCAAGGTCTGCCCTGTGTCCTCGTTCACCTTCTCTAATCCAAACTTTGAGGCTGCAGGATCAAAGAGCCCGGCTACTCCGATAGTGGTGTTCATAATGAACCTTCCTAAGACTATGCCAGCCTTTCCAGGTTTGCCCTGAAGAATACAGTTTATGAGCCTTATTGGCGTCTCAAGGTTGTAGATAAAGTTCTTTACACAAACCCTCACCTTCTCAGGCAGTACGGCTTTGTAGCCTTTTGCCACCGGTTTCAGGGCGTAGAAGTAGAGTTTATCGTTGACCTGAAAGAAGAACCTGTTCACGGGCATGAGAGGATCGGGAACCGTCTCAGAGCTAACCTCTGTGGCCTCTCCATCGTAGAGCTTGGGACCTTCATTTGTCTGGGCAATAGAGGCCGTTGCCACCCAGATGAGGCACAGGTTGACCGCTACAATAAACTCTATTAAACCTGCAAACCCTTTGCTCCTTCCCACTTTCATTTCAGCTCTCCCTCTCCTCCTTCGTCTGTCCCAGTATCGCCTCCTGCATTACCAAACACCATCTTTCCTATGGCGGTGCTTAGGTCAAAGGGAGGCTGGGTGTCCCTGATCATGCCTCCGCTCTTCAGTATCTTATCGGATGCTCCAGGAGTTATCTCCACGTATTTCTCGCCAATTAGCCCTTTTGTTTTAACAGCGGCCATTGCATCCTCTTGGATCTTGACATCAGACCGCAAAAGCATGGTCACTTTGGCCATGTAATCGTCTAAATCTAAAGATATATCCTTAACTCTTCCTATCTCAACCCCTGCTATCTCTACACTGGCTCCTTTTGTGAGACCCCCAACAGATGTGAACTTTGC
>JALWSI010000026.1 GCA_027080315.1 bacterium
CTCCGGCATAAACTCTCCTCCTTGCGAGCAACGCTTCCCTTCCCTTCTGCGCTCTCTCCAACAATAACCACCTTCTTACCCCACACCACAGCCTCATCAGACCACCAATAGGGATGTTTTAGGTATCTTTTGAGATCCAGAACCAAAGGACGCTTTAAGGCATGCTCTGGGTCCTCCACCATCTCCCCCTTGGCTCCAAGGTAGTAGAGCAAAGAGGGAGACAGGGTTTTGTGGAAATAGATGGTCTCAACGGGGGTTGAGGCAAGAAACCCAGCAAGCCCTTTCTGGCTCTGAAGCTGGTTCACCGGCTTGATCATCCCCATCGCACCAACCCACAGAGAGAAGAGCACCAGAGCGGTGAGCATAAAACTGCCCTCTTTTGAACCCACGCCGCCTGACAATAAGAGCATGACCCCCATCACCGGCAATACCATCAAAAGGGTTAAGGGAATGGGCAACCCTCCCCACAGCAGCAGACCTAAAGGGGCAAAGAGCAGGAGTATTCCCAGAGCCAAAGGAGCCTCTCGTGGAGAAGACTCGCTCCACAGGTGTCCCAACATGATTGAAAGAGGCACAAAGGCAGGAAGAATATAATGAGGGGCCTTGCTGCGGGAGAGGGAGAAGAAGATCAAGGTGCCCAGAAACCACAGTGCCATAAACCCCCAGCCCTTTGGGGTATCCTCCACAAAGGGCAGCCTGAACACCGACAACACCCAGGGGAATGCCCCCAGCAAAAGCACTATGAGGTAGTAGAACCATGCCTCTCTATGCCCTCCATAGCCCTGGAGGAACCGTTGCAGGTTCTCCTTAAGGAAGAACTGCATCACCCCATCAGGGTGGTGGGAAGCCGCCAGGAAAAACCAAGGCAACACCAAAAGGGATAGCAGGGGAATCCCCCACAAAAGATTCTTCCAAAAAGGAGGTCCCGTGCGAAACATGCGGTAAAGACCGATAAAAACAAGGGGAAGACAGCCCACTGGCCCCTTGGTGAGAAAGGCCAGAGCGGCGCTTACAAACATCAGAAAGAGGAAGAACCTTCCACCTCCAACCTGAAACCTCCAGAAAAAGAAGACCGTGGCTGTGCAGAGAAAGGTGAGGAACATGTCAAAAATCACTATGTTTGAGTAGAGCATGAAGAAGAGGGAGCTGGCCAGAATCAAGGTGCCCATGGCAGCAGCCTGAGGCGAGAGGATGGTGGAGCCAAGGTAAAAGGCGAACACCAGCACCCCCATGGCAGACAGAAGGGATGTGAGGCGCAGGTTGTACTCCCTTAATCCTCCGTAAAGGCAGAGCCCACCTGTCACCCAGTAGTAAAGCGGGGGCTTCTGCAACCTTGGTGTCTCGTTAAAGGTGGGAATAAGCCAATGGCCCTCAACAAGCTCTTCCCTAACCACCTCTGCGTTTCTACCTTCGTCCGGATCCCATAGGGGGCGATTGGCTATGGATTGGGTCATCCCCAATCCGAAAAGGAGGGCCAAAAGTATGGGAAGTACCTTTGTTGCCATCTTCACTCCCATAGATCTTGTAAAGAGCGGGTCTCTCCCTCCGCCATAACTATCACCACCTTGTTGAAGTACTCGCCACAGTCTTCGCAATTCCACTGGTAGATTATCCACGACTGCTGTCCCAAAGGAACCTCTGAGATCTCTCCCTCCAATAGCCTGGCACCTCCACAGTAAGGGCAAAAAAGAGGGCTATTCTCTTCCATCTCTCCTCCTCACTACCAGATAGAGTATGGCAAAGAGCAATACGTTTCCCAAAAGCATGTGTCCAGATACAAGCCATAGGGGAACGGTGCCCTTCCCCCCCAAAGCCGCCATAAGGTTGCCAGCGAACACTTCAACAAAGGTTCCCAGCACCACCATGGCCAAAGAGAAACCAAACCCCTTAACCTCGGTCCACCCTAAGCAGAACAGCACCAATACCGCCACAACCATCTTGGAGAAGGCATTAAGTCCCAAAAGCTCTCCAGTAAATAGATCCTGCGAAAATCCAGCCATCCACCCAAAGGCTATGGCCCCTAAGGAGGGATGCTGGGTTGATAAGAGCACCAATGCCACTAAGGGAAGATCAAAGACAGGCCAGATGCCTCCACCCCGTGTAGGAGAGGCCAGGGCCTGAATGAGCCCCACACCCACCGCCAAGAGAACCACAAAAACGAAACGAAACTTTTTAAGATTCATCGGCTAATCCTCTTCAGAACCA